>JAESST010000273.1 GCA_016763995.1 Flavobacteriales bacterium
GCGATTAAGCTGACCAACCCCACTGAAAAGAAACAGATGCTTAAAGAAGGCATCTTCTATTTAAATCGTGCCATTACTGTTTATCCTGAATACATTGATGCCCTTTTGTTGATGGGAAATGCACAGTGGCAATTAACCAACGACATCAACAATACGATGCCTTACTATTATAAAGTTTTAGCCATCAACCCTAATCATCAGAATACCTGGCAAAACTGCTTTATTGTACTAGAACAAAGTAAAAATGTAAATGCCAGAATTCAAGCTTATCAAACCTTACAGCGATATAATCCGAATAAACCTACTCTCTATTTAAATCTTGGACGAGCGCTTGGACGTGAGAAAAATGATTTAGCTGGTGCGCAGACTTATTTAGAAATGGGGCGAAAAATTGCACCTAACAATTATGACATCCTTACTAACTTAGGAACCCTATATGGTTTAAAACAAAATTATACTTCGGCAATTGAAGTGTTAAATCAAGCGCTTCAACTTCAAGCAAAGGTTGCTAAAACACATGTAGATCTAGGCTTAAGTTATTTTTATTCAGGACAATTAGATCAAGCGAAAGAGATGTTTGATAAGGCCGTTCAACTAGACAATACCATTAACCGATCTCAATTCCCAATATAGATGAACCCTATTATTCGCTTTCCTTCAAGCTTTCCTGTTCTCAGCACAAAACGCCTCAACTTGACATTACCCGAACTAACAGATGCTAAGGAATTATTCGAATTAAGGTCTAACCCAGAATTCATGAAATACATTGGAAAATATCCAATAAAAGAGATTTCTGAAGCTCAGGACTACATTCAACGAATTCAAGATCAATTTAAAGCAAAACAAGGAGTTTCTTGGAAAATATCAGAAAAAGGAAGTGATCGATTCATTGGCTACATTGGATTTTGGCAAATTGAATTCGAGCATTTTCGCACTGAGATTGGGTATGGTCTACATTCAAGTTATCAAGGGAAAGGATACATGAAAGAAGCCTTGAACTTGCTAACTCAGTATGCTTTTAAAGAACTCAATATTCACAGCATAAAAGCAGATATTGATCCGCTCAACGTTGGATCTCGGCAATTGCTACTCGCCTGTGGATTTAAAAAAGAAGCTTACATCAGAGAAAATTATTTCTTCGATGGCGAATTTATTGATAGCGAGTATTATGGAATCATTCAAAGTGATATTCGTAAAAAGCCTTAAGAAGACTGCGTAAAATCATCTGTAATTTATTTTTCACATCCCTTCTCCCACAAACCTAAAATGATCACGCTTTAAGCCATACAGTGATGAAATGCGACAAACGGCTCAACAATAGCTATATTTACCTTAAAACCTGAGTTCGATTATTATTTAGAAAATCAGATTATCAGAAGTGGCAATATCCGAGGCGGATTTTTAGAAAGATAGCAGGCTATATTCTAAAGATCCAACGCCCTAGATTGTTATTTCTGTGAAAGCTTTCATAATTTCGTAACTAAACAGCAATCTTTTTCTTAAAACTAACTAATTATCAACGTTCTGAATTCTTAAGAGGAACCGAACTCAGGTTTAAAACAAACGCATTAAAACAGTCGATAGAATAACTTTTATCGACAAACATGCTTATGAATTGATGACTCTAAAAAAAGCCCTTTCGCTCAGCCTTGTATTTTTTTGCATCAATCAATTTCATGCGCAACATTCATATCAGTCGATCAAAAGACTTTCTTTGATTCAGCTTGCCGACTCTTTAAATAATGCAGGAGCTCACACTGAAAGCTTTCTTATTTATCAAAATTTAGAAAAAAAATATCTAAAAGAACGGCTCTGGGAACATTTACACTTTGTAAAAACAGAGCAAGCCGATATCCTACTCCGCCAACGAAAAATTGAATCTGCCTTATCTCTATTAAATAATTTATTGGATACAACAAAAATCACGGAAGAACAATATCCTGACCTATTTTCATTTACCTATGCAAAAATGGCAAGATGCTATGAAAAAAAGGGCATGTCTGACGAAGCAATTGTTTTCTATCAAAAGGCAATTCAGTTAGGAACTAAAGGACGAATTCTCATTCATTATTTAGCTCAATCGTATGGATATCTGGCAGATGTTTACAATTATGATAAGGCCGATATTTTTAATGCTGAATACTATTATCAAAAGGAGCTCAGTTTATTACAACTTAGAAAGGATACCAATACTAAAGCCCAGGTTCATAATTATTATAGCCTTGCAAATGTTTATCGTTTAAAATCAGATTATGACCAAGCGATTACATATTGCACGCAAGCGATGCAAATAGCACGCGCTACAGATAATAACTTACACTTCTTGGAAATCTGCAACCTCTTAATGGGTAACATTTATGGTTCGAAAGGAGATTATCATGGATCTTTAGATTACTACCACACCTATGTCCAATTAGTAACATCTCATCGTGACAAGAATAGTCCAAAACTCATCAGATGTTACAATAATCTTGCACTTTCTTATGATAAAATAGGACTAAAAGACAGTTCTCTTATTTACTTAGAAAAGGCAAATAATATTGTTCGCAACAGCTCTAATTATAATAGGTCAGATGAAGCAAGATATTTTCAACGTCTTGCGGAGGTACATCAATCATCTTATGACAAGGCAATCAAATACGCCCATCAATCAAAATCAATTTATCAAAGCATTGAGGCAAACAATAAAACGAATCTCTCTTTTATCTTCAAAATCATCGCAGAGATTCAAGTAAAACATGAGGTACTTGATTCTGCTTTATACTATATTCAAAAATCATTATTGCAACATGAAACTGTTTCCTATAACAACATAAACCATACAAACCCTTCTCTTAAAGAATTAAAGAATAATCAAGGGCTTTTCTATAGCTTACTTCTAAAAGCGGAAATATTGGGAAAAACATACCAATCTAATCAGAAAACAGAAACGCTAAATGCCTTAATAGAAACCTATGAATTAATCAATAAATTGAGCGAAGTTTATTGAAGGTCTTACATAAGAGAAGGTTCTTTATTGTATTTATCTGCCATCAGTCATTCCACATATTCAAATGCCCTTCAATATTTACCTGAGTCTGCTATAAAGAGTTTCCCAAACCACCTTGATATTGTACTCTCTTTTATTGAAAAAAGCAGATCACATGCATTAACAGAATCCATATCGAAGATGGAAAGCTATCAAAATATGGGCTTGCCAGATAACATTATCCTATTAGATAATACTCTAAAAATGGAGATCAGAGAACTGGAATTTAAACTTTCTATTCTAAATCATGAGGATCAAATAGAGAAAGATCAGATCGAAGATAGACTATATGAGAAACACCTTCGTCAAGACGAATTCATACGTTATTTAAAGCAAAATCACCCTCAATATTTCTCTATCAAGTACGACCAAAAGCAGGTATGTATCAAGGAATTACAGAAATATGCTCAAAGGAAGAACCGAACTGTTCTAGAATTTCTCTGGGGAGATAGCTCGATCTACGCTATTGCTATATCAGAAGATACGGCAAAATTCTATAAGATACCAGATGCTGCCTCTATTGAGTTTGCAATTAATCAATTAACAAGTCTCATTTCTAATGGAGTCAATATTGAAACTATATCGAGCGATTTCAATCAATATAATAAACACGCTTTCTATTTATATAACCGTCTTTTAAAGCCTGCTTTTGAAGACAACCCTTGTAAAAATCTAAGCATTATCCCCGACGGAAAATTATCTACTCTACCCTTTGAAGCATTAATCACTGAGGAAGTAATTTCCAAAAAGGTAGATTATAAAAATTTACCTTACCTCCTTAAAACGCATCAGATTTCTTTTTCTAATTCGGCTGTCTTCTTATTAAAGCATCAAGATGCAAAGCAAGTTGAGAATGAAACGGTGTTGCTTTTTGGAACAGGGCAGAACATAGAAATTGACAATTCAATGCCTAATTTATCAGGAACGCTGAAAGAAGTAAACAACATCTCTAAACTGTTCGACACAAAATCTTTTATAGACAATCATGCCACCAAAGTTCAATTTAAGTCATACGCCAGCCAATATCAATTGATCCACTTGGCAATGCACAATTTAACGGACAGTATTAATCCCTTAAATACAAGTCTTGTATTCAATGATTCATTGGGTAAATTATTCCTACATGAACTCTATGGCTTAAACTTAAAAGCTCGCCTGGCTGTTTTGAGTGCCTGCGAAACAGGAATTGGAAAATATCATAAGGGAGAAGGAGTTTTCAGTATGGGTAGGAGTTTTGCCTATGCAGGCTGCCAATCTCTAATCCTATCACTTTGGAAAGTAGATGATTTAAAAACAGCTGAAATTATGACCGGATTCTATTCGGAATTAAAAAAAGGAAGCCCACTTGATCAAGCATTAGTGAAATCTAAAAAGGATTACCTAAAAAATGCTGACCACTTAACTGCTCACCCCTATCATTGGGCCGCTTTCATTTCTTGGGGAGCCAATAATCCAGTTATGAAAGCCAAATCAAATCAGGTGTCGACTTGGCTTTCAATTAGCCTGATAATTCTTCTTTCTATCCTGTCGGTATTTATTTATCGAAGAATTAAAGTATCTAAATAGTTCTTAACTTAATTAAGAGATAAGCAACCACAAATAAACACGTTGTATATATAAGCGGCACAGGCTGCTGTTATTGCCCAATACATCACGTTCTGCGCTGTAGAAGGTTCTTCTTTTTCAGGTCTTGTATTGTCGTAATCTCTTGGGTCACCATCACTCATAAGTACTTAATTTAAAGGTTAGTCTATTTCATTTAAAATCTTGTTTGCTTTCTTTTGATAAGAATTATCTGATTCTATTATCATTTTTAATTCTTTCTCCGCTTCTGGTATCAGATCCATCTTGATATAAGCCAAAGCTAAATACCAACTAATCTGATTCTCAATTACTGGAAGTTCTCCTTTCAATCTCTTCAATGTATTAATTCCATCCTCAGTCTGATTGTTGGCCAAATAGGTGTTTGCCAAGTAAAATCGCTCCAACTGGCTTAATGCTTCTTCCTTTTCAAACAAATCTATTGCTGTGGCATAATCACCGAGGTCATAAAAATGCATCGCATCTTTTACCATCTCCTTACTGCCTCTTTGTTCTGAAGAAACAATATTTGGATAAGGTTCAAAATAAACAGCATACAACTCTTTTGTTGAACTTGGACTCGAAAATAATACAAATAACACAAGGATAAAAACAGCCGCGATTGAACCCGCGATATAAATCCATTGTTTAGGCTTTTTTTCCTCTTCTAAAGTGATAACACGACCTTTATCAGCTACATATATTGGTGGTAATTCACTCTCCACTTTCTTGAGAAGCTGACTCATTTCATTTTTTCCTGCTCTTTGAATTCCCTGAATCAATGCTAACTGTTCTTGATAAAATAAATCAAGTTCAGGTTCATCTTTAAAGCGATTTTCAAGCTTCTCTCGCTCATCGAAAGAAAGCACCCCTTCGATATAATTGTCTAGTAATATATGGTCTTTATCTTGTATCATCCTTTAACATAATTAGAATAAAAACTAAGTTCTCTGAGTTTTTGCATGCATTTATACTTTTGATTTTTTGCAGTTGCCTCATTCTTATACCCTAGAAGTTCAGTAATCTCTCGAATGCTCTTTCTTTGATAGTAAAAGAGGTTTAGAAGTTTTCTACAACCTATCCCTAACCGCTTAAAACTTTTTTCTATTTCAACTATTTTATCCTCCTTTTCAGCATTTTCATTATTGGCCTCTTGCTCATGATATTCTCCCATATCTCCTTTTCCAACCATTCGATAACTCTTCCTCTTCATCTCCATAGCTTTATTCTTCCCAATGGTAAATAGATATGTTTTCAAATCATATCGAATTTCTTCAACCTTTCTGCTCAATACATTTTCGTAAAAAACAAGAATCACATTCTGATAAACATCTGTCGCATCATCAATCGAACAGTGATAATTCTTAATCACCCAATGGATAAATTCTTCTCGATACTCAATATAAATTTCGCTAAGAACCTCACTCTGATTCTTCCTTATCTCAGCTATAATTTTTCTGTTTAGCATATTTCACACTTTGTAATTAGTGATAGAAACCGCAAAAGGTCACCCTAAAAAATAAAAACAATTCAAACTAAGCTCTAAATTACTATAACCCATTGCTTTTAAAAATCAAATCTTCTAACAAGTCATGCAAATACAGTATAGCTCTCTTATCATTATATAGTCACTATTTAAATACCGACAAGTTTTAAAAAACTAGGTGACCTTTTTATTCCACTTGCACTAAGGATAAACAAAACATTATGCAAGCAACTGAAAAATCAAACATTCAATTTTTAAAAAAGCCCATCTTTTATGTGCCTTTTATTACCATTTGTATCGTTTTTATCTACTGGTGGTTCTTACCCCTTCCAACAACAACATTTGTACTAGTAAGACATGCAGAAAAAACGGGAAATGGTCAGCAAGATCCAATATCAGCACTAGGTTTTCAACGCGCCGACTCCTTGGCATATACGCTTAAGTATATGGATTTGGATGCTATTTATGCCACCCAATATCTTCGCACCCGGCAGACAGTGTCCAAAGTAGCGCAAGCCGAAGGCATTAATATAACGCCTTATAATGCCACGAGCGACTCATTACAAGTGAGGGCATTCCTTCTAAACATTCTAAATACCAAAAAGGGAAAAAGAATCTTAATCGCCGGGCATTCCAACACCATTCCTTTGATGTTAAATATTCTAGAAGGAAAAAATAATTTCCCTAACATCAATGGGTCTGTCTTCGATAATCTTTTTATTTCTCCAGCAAAATACCTCAGCGGCAATGAGATTTATCATCTCAAATATGGCCTACACAACGAATAATTCACTAACCCTTAATTATATATATTATGACTTTTCAATTAAAACCCAGCATGCTGGTTAGAAGCGATGCAAATAATAAAACACGTCTTATCGGACATGTACAAGATCCATATCATCCCGATGGCTTAGCGATACCCACAAATTCAATTCTCGCAGAGAATTACCTGAATGCCGTGTCAAGTATCTATGAAATCGAGAGTAAAAAATTAGCAGATCTTCATTTATCACCTCTCAATAATCCAGATTCCGCTTTAAAGGAACAGCTCCGACTAACCTTAGAAAAAAAGGTAATGGGGACTTCTGTTATCGAGTATACACAAACCTATTATGGTCTCCCGATTTGGGAAGCTGGAGTAGCCATTAGTATCCATGATTCGCCAAAGCGAGTGAGTAGTTCAGTAAGCACAATTCATTACAACATTAACATTGACGAACCCAACATAAAAGAAATTCTTAATGCAGGGAAGACAATAAGTGTAGATTTTCTTTGCAAAAGTTGCGGACTGAGCGACAAATTGCTAAAGGAATATGCAAAAAATCGTGATGAGATTGGGCATCATGAAAATTCAATGCCTATAATCAACAACAAAAGGTTGATTATATATCGTTATGATCCTGCACTAAGATTCGATCCTGCATCAACAAATGATCATTCAAATTCACCCAAGAATGAGGATAAACTACATACAACTCCTCCTATTCTTCCCTTAAAGACTGTTCCAAGTTCAATTCTTCCTAACAAGCATTATGTCGTTCATGAAGTAATGTTCAGCTATACGCTTCCTGTATGGGGTGAGCTAAACTGGCGGGCATTCATTGAACCTATAACTGGAGCCGTATTATATCTACGAGCATTGGTTTCTGGAGTTGACGGATTTGTATTTGAAATTGATCCATTATCCCAATCTGGAAATGTCGCGGTTACATCCGGATCGAATAATGCAACACTCAACCCCCTAAGAACTTCAGTTAGTTTACAAGGACTTACTGCTCCTGCTCCTGGCGATGATCAGGAATTAACAGGGGAATATGTTGAACTTCAGGAATTGGTAAACCCAGTAGTTGCAGCGCCTGAAGAAACTGTTGGAACGAATTTTAATTATGATGCAACTACTGATAATTTCACAGCCGTTAATGCCTATCATCACTGTGATGGTGTATTCAGGATGATTGCAGGGATGGGTTTTAATATGGCCACCTATTTTGATGGAACTACCTTTCCCGTTCCTGTAGACCATAGAGGTACAAACAACCAAGTAAATGCTTTTGCGAGTATAAATGGAACAGGTAATGGAACAGGAAGATTACGCTTTGGTTTAGTCAATGCTGCAGACCCTATTGGGATTACTGCCGATAGAAGAGTTGTACTACATGAATTTGGTCATGTACTTCTCTATGATCATGTTAACGATGGTAGTTTTAGATTTGCGCACAGTGCCGGAGATAGTTTGGCAGCTATTCTATCAGATCCGGATTCTAATGCCCCAGATCGTTTTCTATCCTTCCCTTTTGTAACCGCTGGAAGGAGACATGATCGTGCTATCGGCTCTGGTTGGGCCTGGGGAGGTACAAATGATGACAGGAATTATGGTAGTGAACAAATTTTAGCTACTACCCTTTTCAGAGCATATCGTTCAACTGGTGGAGATGATACCAGAGCAGCCGTCCAAAATTTTGCGTCCGAATACATGGCCTATTTAATTATTGGCTCTATTGGAACACTCACACCTGCAACAAACCCAAATAATCCTGAGGCCTATGCCACTGCGCTGATCAACGCTGATATGGGAACTACAGATTACAAAGGACACCCTGGTGGAGCTTTTCATAAAGTAATTCGATGGGCTTTTGAAAAACAAGGTGCTTATCAGCCGGCTGGTGCAGCAAACCCTGTTGTTACAGAAGGTGCTGCACCAAACGTAGATATCTACATCAATGATGGAAGAGATGGCGAATATGCTTACCAACCAATTTTTTGGAAAACAACAGACATTTGGAATCGCTTAGCTTCAGATAGTCTTTTAGCCCACCAGACTCCCATCTTAAACAGAACAAATTACGTTTATGTAAAAATCAAAAACAAGGGGACGCAACAGGCTAACAATATCGTAGTAAAAGGTCACCATAGAAAGCCAGGAGCGGGCCTTGTTTGGCCGAATGACTGGAAATCGATGACAACTGTCTCTATCAATGCCGGCAATTTAGCTGCAGGTGCTGAGAAGATTGTAGGCCCTTTTGAATGGACTCCAGCAGTAGAAGGACACGAATGTCTACTAATGATTGTTGAAGCAGATGGAGATCAAAGTAATGTAAACAATCTAAATGCAGGACAATCAATTCCACATTGGAGATTGGTGCCATTCGATAACAATATTGCACAAAGAAATGTTGCTCCTATTCCTGGAGGCGGTGGATTCCAATCGTTGCTTGACGCTATGAAAGATAAAATTTTTTACATAAAAAATCCATTCAAGGCCGTTTCTCAACTATCATTGGAATATGAACTTCCTGAGGTTTTGATCAAAAAAGGATGGAAGCTTCAGTTCAAAAACATGGTTTCGGATCATTTATCTCTTGCTCCTTTCGAAGAAAGAGAAGTCATGTTTGAACTACTTGCAGGTGATAATTTCTCTGCTGAAGAGCTAAATGGAACTCAAGAAGTAAACATAACGCTACTTGCCAACCAGCTTCCTGTAGGAGGAATGACCTATGCCATCGATCCTAAAATGATAAACCCAGCCATTGAGACACTGAAAGAGGAAAATAATGGAAAAGGAAAATGCAGCAAAATTACTGCAAATCAATTGCTAAAATGCCTCGACCTAGATATTGACTCTGACAAAATTAAAAAGGTTTGTATCAAAAAAATCACAATTGATATCGAATTGGATAATGACTGTTGTTAGTTAATTGTTCACTTACCGCCCCTACATCTAGTTCACTTGAATGAGTGCAGGGGCGGTTTTATTTATAAATCAATGGAAAAATCAATCTTATTTCACATCGACCATTTATTTGGGAACTTTCGTTTTTTAAGCAATCAAGAAGAAGAGGAGCAAGCGATATCTATTGACCTCCGCGCGGAAACACAGGAGCTGATTAATTATGCAAAAGCAAATAAAATAGAAACTGTTGGCATCTTAACAGACCGTGAACCCAATGCATCTATTGATGACATCTTATTAAAAAAATTGGACAAGGTGCAATACCTACCCTCATTGGATAAGCTTTGTTCAACAAATGAAAGAACAAACGGCACTCGTCTCTTTATTTCATCCGACCGATTCGTACGACGTTACTATACAAACAGGAGTTATGATACATTCCCTTCTGCAAAAATTGCTCTTGCTCACATGAAAGCAGATGGATTATCCTTGGTTTCCATAAAAGGCCCAAGCGAAAAAATCCTTCGCTTAAAAGACATTATCGCTTACGAAAGCAAACAGGTTGGGAAAGAGAGGCAGATAATAGCCCTACTTCCTAAACAGAGTATAAAAATGGCAATTGTTTTAAAACTTCAAGTACAACACTATCAATTCAACTACCAAACAAATGACCTTGCATATTCTACTTTGGAAGAACTAAAACACATCGAAGAACTTGAAGGAATGGAAATATTAGCAAGCGATGGAGAGAAAGCCCTGATTTCGCTTTCGTCCAATTCCTTAAATGAAGAAGTTCCCTTACACGGAAAGCATGGACACCTAAATTTTCTAATTCCTGACATTCCAATTGAACAAACTGACCGAGAAAATTTCTCTAATACAAGAATTGACATTCTCCTATCTGAATTGCACGAATTAAAGTATAAACTAAAACCTTATATCGATTTTCCTCGCTTAAAATTATTTCTAAAGCCCTCTACCCCTGCTTCCTTTACGAATGACATCAACCGATATTCAGGTGTCACAGACTTAGATAATCAAGGTAGCATTGTATCTCGACACATTCAACATCCTGATAATTCAAGAACTGTAAATGCATTGATTAAAGATTTAAACGCTATGGGATACTGTGCTTACAAACATTCATTCTCTTACGGAGGCAAAACACTCTATAACGTTATTGCAGATTTACCTGGAAAAGGCTGCTTTCGAATACGCCCAAAAATCATTGATTATATCAAGGAAATATTACTCGACTATTATAAAAATCATGACCTAAAAAAATTAAAAAGGGAGGCTTTAAAAGTGCTACCCAAAGACTGGGATAAGCAAACAAACTTTTCTGAATTACAGGCTGATGACATTTTAACCCGTTTAGAATCCCTGTACGATTTTGTACCTTGGAAACAATGGTGGAAACCCATTAAATTGGCCGGAATAGGAGCAAAAGTTGTGCTAGTGGGTTGCCATTTAGATTCAACAGCAGGTTTTGATCTTAATTACGACCCAACATCTGATAACGCTCCTGGGAAAGATGATAATGCTTCAGGTATTGCAGGAGTATTAGCGATTGCCAGATACTTGAGGTGTTATAAGAATAAACTCAAACACACTGTCCGTTTCTGTTTTTTCAATGCCGAGGAATCCGGATTAATAGGAAGTAAAGCTTATGCCTCTCATTTAAATGCTCAAAATGCTCCTGTTAAAGCTGCCATTTGCATGGATATGATAGGATACAACAGCGACGCCAATCATATTTATGAAGTTCATTGTGGTTATACAGACCCTGTTATTAGGGATAAAAGTGTTCCGTTTGGAAATATCTTAGCCAATTGGGGCACTCAACAAGGTCTTACTCCTCAAGTTTATAAAGGAACTTCTAGCGCTGGGAATGTAGCTCCCAATAGGAATTTATATGATGGTGCAATTAATAGAAGTGATCATGCAGCTTTTCACCAATACGGTTATCCGGGAGTGTTACTTTCAGAAGATTTCTTTGCCAATCTAAACGCGGAGCCGGCAAATGATCCAAACCCCAATTATCACAGGTCCACAGATACAGTGGTGGACAGCAATTTTGCCTCTAAAATTATTTGTAGTGCAGCCTATGGTATTAAGCAAATAGCTTCCTAATGGTCTATTGAAACTCTAGAATGACTACTGCAGATATTTGAATCAGTACATTTTTAAAAAGACACGAGCAATTTTACTCTTAAGCGTAACTATCAAAGTTATACTTGAGCTCCTTCAGTGAGGCATAATCTTAATTCCTGTTAAATCTCGAGAATAGCTTCTGCATGACTACTACTAGACGCATAATTCCCTTATTCTTTCATTAAGTTTGAAAAAAAGAAACAGCTTTGGAGGACAAAGAAATTGAAGAAATAAAAGAGAGAATAAGCTTCCTGCTTTCTGCTGATGAGCATGAAGCTAATAGGGATTCTTCTTTTTATAACTCTATTCAATTGATAAAGGAGCAATACTTAGAAGTAGAATTAGGCTTGCAGCAAATCAAAAACGGACTGGTATACGATGCTAATGAGGTTTTAAATTCTCTAAAATGAAAGTCCTTTTTTCAGCCATTGCTAAAAGAAAACTAGATCTACTTAGTATCTGTTTAACCATTGAATGGGGAGATGATATTCTATTCAGTTTCATAGAGACACTAGAATCAAAGATCGATCAAGTTTCAAGCACCCCTCAAAGCCATCAAGCTTTTTTTCACGAAAACCTAAAAATATGCGTCGTCTCAGAACAATGCTTTTTTGTTTACATCGTGAACGAACAAACTATAAGCATTGTTGACCTGTTCGACAATCGGCAAAACCCTACTATAATTTATAAAGATTTAATCGAATATTTTTCATGAAAAAATTTACTCTTTTCCTCAGTGTTCTAATTGCTTCTACGGCCTTTTCACAACGAAAAATTGAAAGCTCTGCTGAAATTCTTCAAGAAATAAAAAAGCTAAACGTTGTTAGCAATGTGCTTTATATTGCAGCTCATCCCGATGATGAGAACACCCGACTCATTGCTTGGTTAGAAAATGAGAAATTAGCAAGAACAGCATATTTA
>JAESST010000274.1 GCA_016763995.1 Flavobacteriales bacterium
CACTTCTGAAAATCTGAATTTCTAACTAATAATCGAGCTCAGGTTTACATGTTCCATATTAAGACAAACGACATAACTATTAGTTACTACTGCTTTCCTTTTACTGTTTTATTGAGTTCTCTAAATAATTCAGATCTCAATAGCAATTGAAAATACTTAATCGTACAATTCCATTGCTATATCAAAAATGCCATAAATTGTATCTATTGAGATATCTTTTTCTGGGTCAACCATGAACAATTTTACGAATGTTCGATTCCCTTGTATTAGTTGAGGATGTTCTATTTGAACTCCTTTACCAATAGCAATATAGGGCATTTGTGTTTTTCGATCAACCCATAGGTAGCAGAAGATTTTAGCTTGATACATAAAACAAGGAAGTCTATACCTCCAAACAAGTTCTAGTTCGTTATGATAATTTAAGATGATATCTTTCAAAGCTAATAAACAACTTTTGTTGGGTTCTTGCTTCTCTAAAAAAAAATGATCAATATCTCTTAACATCCTATTTCTTCAATACCTTAACTATTTTCCTTAAACTTCCATTCAATATCACTTCAATTATATAAAGGCCTCGTTCTCCTTCAATATCTATGGTAAATGAATTCGAATCTTCAATATCAAATTCTTTAATTAAACTACCTGTTATATCGAACACTCGGACTTGAATTTCATTGTATCTCTCCTTTAATTCTACATGAACAATACCTTGACTTGGATTGGGATATATCTCAATATCTTCAGCAGCTAACTGGCTCATTGTCGAAAATCCAACAACAGTATTGAGCTTTATTCTTTGAATAAAAACATCTTGTTGCCCAACAGCCGTTTTATTATTGATTCCTGTTGTTGGATCAAAATCTACAGTCCCCTCGAAGCCTCCTGTTGCGTATAAGTTGTTTTTACTATCTATCAGAATCTTATTTGAATTACTACTTACACTTCCACTATATTGCTGCACCCAAGAAAAAGCGCCTACAGAATCTAGTTGGTGAATATAATGGTCGTAATTCCCTTGGGCTATTAGATTAAATAAAACTGCTGTATCTCTATTAAAATCTACCGTATCTCCAAAAAGCCCTGTTACATATACATTATACAATTGATCAACAGCAACATCTACTACTTGATCATCCTCTTTTCCGCCAATCTTATTGACCCATAAATAATTACCCAGAGAGTCTAATTTAAGTACAAAGCCATCTTGTTTATTATTAGCGATCAATTGATTTATTCCAATGCCCGGATCAAAATCACAAGATCCTTCAAAAGTCCCAACAAGATATATCTTATGCATATTATCTAACTCTAGAGCAAGGGCAACGTCTTGCATAGAACCACCCACTCTTTTTACCCACTGAAAAGTAAATGCGCTGTCTATTTTTATTAAATATGCATCTAAGTTTCCGATAGAAGACAACGTATCAATTGAGCTGTTTGGATTAAAATCTACTTGATTTTGAAATGCTCCTGTTAAAAAAAGATTCCCATGCGAATCTACCTCAAAGTCGGAACAAAAATCTACCCCTATTCCTCCAAACTGGTACACTAATTCAAAGTTGCCTGCATAATCCAATTTAAGCACAAAAGCGTCTTGTACACTACTTCCATTCACCTGATGTACGTTTGCCCCAGGATCAAAATCTATTGCCCCTTCGTAGGCTCCGGCAATAAATACATTTGAATCATTATCTATCTTTATTGTTGAAGCAAAATCGAATCCAAGCCCTCCAATGCTTTTTGCCCAAATAAAATTCCCCCAAGTGTCATATTTTGCAACAAATATATCTTCTTTACTCCCGTTAGAAATTAGATCAAAATTATTTGAAGTAGGATTAAAATCAGCCGTATCTCTAAAGGAACCCGTTAAATAAAAATTACCGTGTGCATCTGTGTCAACATCCTGTACATTCACGCTTCCGGCACCTCCAATGTGCCTCAACCAAATTAATTGTCCATTCAGGTCCTGTTTTATAATAAAACAATTCCCCCTCCAAGGAAACAGGGTATAATTAATACCTCCCCAGGTAAAAATAACTGTATCATTAATTATACCTGCTGTAATAATATCCCCAAACTTATCCTCTGTAATAGCTGTTGCTCGATCGCTTCCTTGAGATCCAAAATTAAGTAACCATCCATTAGATTGTCCATTTACCCATAGCGGCAAAAACAATAAGATGATCGAAACAAGCTTTCTCATTTTCTTTTATCGATTACTAAAACAATCACTTGATTGGCTAATTCATTTTTAGCACCAAATCCACCAACCGATTAGAATAGCCAATTTCGTTGTCGTACCAGCCTACAACTTTTACCATATTCCCAATCACAGAAGTTAATTGAGCATCGAAGATACTAGAGTGTTTATTTCCTACGATATCAATTGATACAATCGGATCTTCCGTGTATGCTAAGATGCCTTTTAATTCATTTTCAGATGCTTTTTTAAAGGCTGCATTAATGGTTTCTATATCTCTTGGGTTCTTAACCACACAAGTAAAATCTGTTAAGGAACCATTAGGCACTGGAACACGAATTCCTGCACCTCCTAACTTTCCTTCTAAGTGAGGAAATATTTTAGTAATTGCCTTAGCCGCCCCTGTTGTTGTAGGTACTATACTAACTGCAGCGGCTCTTGCTCTTCTTAAATCTCTATGCGGCGCATCGTGTAATTTCTGATCTCCTGTATAGGAGTGAATAGTAGTAATGTAACCACTTTCAATACTACATAATTCATCGATTACTTTCACCAACGGCGCTAATGAATTGGTTGTGCATGAAGCATTTGACAGGATCGTCTCAGTTCTATCAAGAATCTCTTCGTTTACCCCTAAAACAACCGTTTTCACATCAGCACTTTTTGCTGGAGCGGAGATAATTACTTTACTCGCACCTGCTACAATGTGTTTAGAAGCCAAGTCTTTGGTTGTAAAAAATCCAGTTGACTCAATAACTATATCAATATTTAAGTCCTTCCAAGGGATCTTTTCAGGATCTTTTTCTTGGTACAAATGAACCAGGCTCCCATTTATTTGAATTCCCTTAGAAACTGTTTCTACAAACCCTTGAAAACCTCCATGAACTGAATCATATTTAAACAAATGGCTAAGAGTTACCGAATCAGACAAATCATTAATTGCCACCAACTTAACCCCTTTTCGCTCTAACAAAACTCTTGCGGTCATTCTCCCGATACGACCAAATCCATTAATCGCTACTCTAATCATAACATCCTTTTTTAAGATCCTAAACAAAGTTAACCTTTAACCTTCATAATGCATTAGAAAATCTAATCGGATGTTTTCGATAATAAAAGACAATCTCATGATGACACATTTCAGTTTGGAGCAAAAAAAAAGGAGTTACAAATTGTAACTCCTTTTTATGTATGATTGGGTTTCTTATGCTCTTGCTTCAGAAGAAACAGTTAAGCCCTTTCTACCTTTTGCTCTTCTTCTTGCTAATATCTTTCTACCGTTAGCTGATGCCATTCTAGTTCTGAAACCGTGCTTGTTTCTTCTCTTTCTTTTCGAAGGTTGGTATGTTCTTTTCATCTCTGTTTCTTTAATCGTTTAAAACGGTTGGCAAAAGTAGTATTTTTAAATCATTCACCAAACCATAAACTGAAAAAAAATTATGGATGATTTAGCCTAGATGAATGACTACTTTTGCACAAAAAAATCAATGGCAAAGTTCGGAAGAAGAAATCGAAAAAATGATGATTCTCCAAAAAAGAAGATTACAAAAGCTTCTTTAAAAAAATCACTAGCACTATTTAAGTATGTTAAACCTTACTCGGGCACTTTTGCGATTGGTCTAGTTTTTTTACTACTCAGTAGCCTTGCCTCTATGGTTTTTCCATATTATACAGGTCAGCTAGTAGATGCTGCGAAGTCTGATCTTGTTGAAGACATCAATAAAATTGCTTTAACCTTATTGGGCGTATTTTTCTTTAACGCCATCTTTTCTTTCTTTAGAATATATCTTTTTGCTATTGTTACTCAAAAAACATTAGCCAGCCTTCGACAAGCGACCTATCATCATCTAGTTCGATTGAAGATGAGCTTTTATTCTGAAAGAAGGGTTGGAGAATTAACCAGTAGAATTTCATCCGACATTTCTTTATTGCAAGAAACTCTGACGACTACTATTGCAGAATTTTTGCGTCAGATCCTTGTCATTATTATTGGGATTGCATTACTAACTTACATTTCAGGAAAATTGACACTACTGATGCTAGCTTTAGTTCCTATAGTGATAGTAATCGCCATCATTTTTGGTAAGAAGATTAAAAATCTTTCAAAAGAAGCTCAAGATAAAATAGCAGACTCAAACGTAATTGTAGAAGAAACATTACAGGGAATTGCTACAGTAAAGGCTTTTGTAAATGAAAGTTTTGAGTTTCTCAGATACAAGAAGAAAACAGATGACGTCATTAGTATTTCTCTAAAAGCAGCTTTATGGAGAGGAGCTTTTGCTTCCTTTATCATTTTCTGCCTATTCGGCTCTATCGTTGCTGTTATTTGGTATGGAGTCATCTTGGTTCAAGAAGGTCAGTTAAGCGTTGGAGACCTGTTTACTTTTATTTTATACTCTGTATTTGTTGGTGCTTCTCTTGGTGGAATTGCTGATTTGTATTCTCAATTACAAAAGGCTATTGGAGCAACAGAGAATCTATTAGATATTTTAGACGAGGAAAAAGAATCAGAAGGGGATGAGCAAAAAGAAAACACACGTATTGAACATGGTCAAATTTCTTTCCGTAACATCCATTTTGCCTACCCAAGTAGACCTGATATGAAAGTTTTAAATGACTTAAGTTTTGATATTAATAGTGGGCAACAAGTCGCTTTAGTAGGGCCGTCTGGTGCGGGAAAAACTACCATTACTGCTATGTTGTTAAAATTCTACAATGCGACCAAAGGCAGTATTACAATTGATGGAAAAGATATTGAATCGTATACCTTAGAAAATCTTCGTGCTTCTATGGCCATTGTTCCTCAAGACGTGATGCTTTTTGGAGGCAGTATTTATGACAACATTCTTTATGGAAAACCAAACGCTTCGAAGAATGAAGTAGAGGACGCTGCATCTAAGGCGAATGCTTTAGAGTTTATTCAGGGTTTTCCTGAAGGTTTTGATACTATTGTTGGAGAAAGAGGCGTTCAACTTTCGGGAGGACAAAGACAGCGTATTGCTATTGCCAGAGCCATTTTAAAGAATCCTAAAATTCTAATATTAGACGAAGCAACAAGTTCTTTAGATTCAAAATCGGAACAATTAGTACAAGAAGCATTAGATGAATTAATGAAAAACAGAACTTCTCTTGTCATTGCACATAGACTTTCAACCATAAAAAAGGCAGACAAAATATTAGTACTAAAAGATGGCGAATTAGCTGAAAGTGGCACTCATGATGAGCTGATCAATAAAGATGGCGGACTGTATAAAGATTTGAAGAATTTGCAGGGATAGTGTTAATTACGAATTTTAAATCTGGGAATTACGAAGGTTTTATGTCTTCAAGAAGTGCTTCCCGATTTCTAGACTATTCTTTCGTAATTCATCATTACAAAATTCGTAATTGAATTAAGCTCCGATCCGTTTGATCACCATGCTATCTACTTTCTCAAACATTGTTTGTGGCGTATAAAGTCTCCAATTTAAATCGTCTAATTCTCCTCCGGAAATAACGTAATAATCAATATTCGCTTCTTGAAAGTCGGCCATTACGTGTGCTCTGAAATTTACAAAGGCGATCCAACCGTCTTCCACATCGTCGAACCACTCCTCGTAATAAGAATCGTCAGAAGCATGATAATTCAGCACGTTTTCTCCAATCATAATGAACTTATCTATTCCTTCTCCTGTCAATTCATCAATCACATTTCGTTTTAGAAACATGATATCGTTGTGTAGTAAATCATTCCATTCCCCTATCATTTCGATCGTTGCAAATCCTTTATCATAGTCAACATATAAAATCTTAATGTAAAGTGTTGGGGATTCAATGTCGTCCCATTGGGGATGAATTACATGATCGTAAATCGCATGTGTAAATTCAATTTCGCTATAAACTCTACCATAAAATGGAGAACGCTGATCCTTTGCGGCAATATAATAATCTCTCCAAGGAAAATGAGGTTCTATTGCGTGCATTTGTTCTATTAAAAATTACTGATCGCGTTACGAACGCTTCCATATTTTGACAACAAAGCTCTTGCTTCTTCGTACGACACATTTAACTCACTAACAAGCATTTGAATTCCTCTTTTCACTAGTTTATTATTCGTCAATTGCATATCCACCATTCGATTCCCCTTAACTCTTCCCAAGCGAACCATTGTTGCTGTTGAAATCATGTTCAACACCAATTTCTGTGCTGTTCCTGCTTTCATTCGTGTACTTCCTGTTATAAATTCAGGCCCAACGATCACTTCAATTGGATAATCTACTGAAGCTGCTAAGGGTGAGTTTTCATTGCAACAAATACAGGCTGTTTTTATGTTATTCTCCCTGCACTTTTCCATCGCTGCAATTACATAAGGAGTCGTTCCTGATGCAGCAATTCCAATCACAAAATCTTGCTCAGTAACTTGATATTTTTCCAAATCTTCCCAACCTTGTTCTTCTGAATCTTCGGCAAATTCAACTGCTTTCCGGATTGCTGTGTCTCCTCCTGCAATTAGCCCAATTACTAAATCATCGCTTACTCCAAAGGTTGGCGGACATTCTGATGCATCTACAACTCCTAGTCTCCCACTTGTTCCAGCACCCATGTAAAACAAACGTCCACCTTCTTGTAATCGGCTAACAATTTGAGGAATCACTTCCGCAATGCTAGGGATTACTTTCTCAATAGCATAAGAAACAATCTTATCTTCTTTATTGATGTTCGAAAGTATCTCAGTAGGGGTCATCTGCTCCAAGTGATCATACTTACTTTCTGATTCTGTGATTGTATTACTCATATCAATTATAATGATTCATATTTTTCTTTAAAGGAAGCTATCATCTTCTTTAAATCTCCACTAAATTCTTCTTCCAACAGCTGGTTGAATTGTGGCAACGTCTTCGAGTAAGTGTTAAATCCTGAAAAGTAGGCATTGTTGAATTCAAAGGAATTTATTCTTGCTCTAGCTTTCGTAGAATCTGTAAAGTAGTTAATCCTTAGTAAACCTTCTTTTATTTCATTGATCCTTTTTTTCTTCAATGCTCTTTTTTCTTCAATAGCTAAAGTCGTGTCTAAGTTTTGATACATCTCGTTGAGTGTTGTAATTTCAGAACGCATGTAATCCTTATAAATTTTACTCCGCTCCAATTTCAGCTTGTAACTTAAAAATTCAGCACTTGAATCTCCATAGTGTTCTTTTAAGAAAAGCTCCGCTCCTATCTTTCCAACAAAGCTCGCCAGGTTTTCATTAAAACTCACATTATCTTTCACATATAAAGTAGCATGGGTAGATTCATGAATGATTAGATCAGCTAATCTTCCTGAACCTCTTTGCAGCATAGAAGATAAAATTGGATCTCTAAACCAACCTAGGGTTGACCATGCATTTACCTCATCTAGCTCTGTGTCATAGCCCAATTTCTCGAACTTTTGTTGTTCTTTTTTAGCCCTTTCTTTATCGAAAAATCCTTTGTAAGGAAAGCCGCCAGCAATTGGGAATTTCCATTCGTGAGCTTTTATTTCAAACTCAGGACTTGCGGTAACTACCCACAAAATAGGCTGTCCGTTTTGATCGTAAAAGCTAGTATAATTCTGGGTTTTAGTCAATCCTAATCTACTTTCAGCGAAAAATTTTATAGTTGCAATAAATTGAAATTTTTCTTTTGTAGAATCGGGAAAATCAGGATCTATCATGAGCTCTGAAATTTCCTGAGCATTCCATAATACTTCTACTTGTCCTGCTCCTTGTTGAACTCCGTATACCACACTTTTAAAATGATAGCCCAAATATGCTAGCAAAATGAGTACAATTCCGTATCCCAACTTTTTTATCATGCGCCGCGAATAATATCAATTAGAATGGGCTTTAGCCCACTAAAGAAGAATTCAACTGCAATTACCATCATAATTAACCCCATTAATCGCATCATGATTTTATTACCAGTTTCACCCAACCAAATAGTGAGTTTACCAGAACTCCAAAGCACCAAGTAACCCAAAAAGCAAACTAAACAAATAACCCCTATTACAATTGCCTTCATGTTAAACGTTTGAGCATCTTCCATGAGTACAATCGCATTCGTAATTGCTCCAGGACCACAAATCATAGGAATAGCCAAAGGCGTTACAGAAATATCATTTACATATTCTTTCTTCACCGACTTTTTCGTCATTTTTACTTTTACCAATCGAGCATTTAACATATCCCATCCCATCATAAAGAAGATCATACCTCCAACCATCCGAAAAGCATTCACTGAAATACCAAAAAATCTAAATAATAGTTGTCCTGAAAAAGCAAACGCTATTAATGTCAAGGCTGCAACAATATTTGCTTTCTTAGCGGTCTGCCTTCTCTCTTCTTGATTTAAGGATTCCGTCATCGTCATAAAGACAGGCATAATCCCTAAAGGATTCATTAAAGTAATAAACGACGTAAAGCAAAGAAGGGTAAATGAAAGATAAATCTCCATTGGTTTGTTAATTTTTTACAAAAGTGAGATTACTTCTGAAAACTCAATGTAATAAAAACAATAATTAATCGTTAAAAAGGAAGGTTAGTAATAACCTAAAATTGTTTTCTTGTTTTGTTTGGAAAGGGCCCTAAAACTTTATTTTAGGGCCCTTTTTATATCCATAGATATCCGTAATAACAGAGAAATAGATTAGTTATTTATTGGTCTGAAAGGTCAAATCCCTAATTAAATTCGACACTTTTAAAACCCTTCTGCTAGATCAGCATAATGTGTTGTTGCTTATAAACCTGAGTTCAGTTCTTCTTAATAATTCGAAAAGCCTGAACCCAACTGCTTTTTTTCGAGTTAATTCTAAAGTAGAAAGTTTATTCCAATACTCCAGTCTGTGAGCCGAAAACATACCTTCAAAGCTTACTTTTTGGGGGAATAAAAAATTAGAAGCCTCTAAAATTGTTGTACCAAGAGTTCATACTTTTCCACAGGAAAGGGATGCTTATTTAGTTAGGGATGAACATAGCTTGGATCTCAAGATACTTTAATCAAGCTTACTTCTTTTTTCCTCTAACTTCTTTTTCTATGTAGTCCCACATTTCTTCAGGAATTGCATCTAGCCCTGTAAATTCCCCTGCATTGTACAACCATTCTCCCCCATCTATAGTCACTACCTCTCCATTCACATAAGCAGAAAAGTCAGACATAAGATAAGCCGACAGATTGGCTAATTCTTGATGATCTCCATATCGTTTTAATGGAGTCCTTTTTAGTGGATCTATTTTCTCTTTCAAGCCTTCAGGAAACAATCGACTAAACGCTCCTTGAGTTGGGAAAGGACCAGGAGCAATTGCATTCGTTCGAATACCATATTTCGCCCACTCTGCTGCTAAGGATCGTGTCATTGAAAGCACACCACCTTTTGCTACCGCAGAAGGCACCACATAACCAGAACCAGTCCAACTGTAGGTGGTTACAATATTCAATACTGTCCCTTCTATTTTTTCTTTGATCCAGTATTGTCCCATTAATAGCGAACAATTGTAAGATCCTTTTAAGACGATATCTACAACCACATCAAAAGCCTTGGGTGAAAGGCGTTCTGTTGGGCTAATGAAATTCCCTGCCGCGTTATTGACTAAGCCATTAATCTGTCCGAATGTTTCTATTCCCTTAGCAATCAATTTTTCTATTTCAAGAGGCTTTCTGACATCACAAGCATATGCCAAAATTTTTCCTCCTGTTTCCTTTATCAATTCTTCAGCCGTTGCATCTAATACCTCTTGCTTTCTGCTAGCAATAATGACGTTTGCTCCCAGTTGCATAAAATACTTCGTCATGGATTTCCCTAAACCAGTTCCTCCACCTGTAACTAATATTGTTTTACCGCTTAATTCATCGGCTTTAAACATTGGCGTTGTATATTTCATTTTCTCTCTTTTTTATATTTAGACTTATCTGAGTTCCCCAAAATCGAATTCAGAAGTGACATAACAAAACTAAAAATCAAAGCCCACCAAAAACTATCTACTCTAAATCCATCGATTAAGTAATCGGCAAATAGAATGATGATAGCGTTAATTGCAAATAAGAATAAGCCAAGTGTCAAAATAGTGATCGGAATAGTCACAATTATTAGTAATGGCTTAATTAGCGCATTCAGTACTACTAATATAATGGCGACAATTACTGCGGTTAAATATCCATCTACGCCAACTCCTGGCAGGATATATGCAGCGAAGAATACTACTGCAGCGTTAATAATTAATTTAGGTATCCAAGTCATATTTTACTTAATTAGGGGAAACTACCTGCATTAGTTGAGCGCAGAAGATCGCCCCAAATGTTCCTACTGCATAGCCAAACACCGCTAATAAAACTCCAACAGGAGCTAAAGCGGGACTGAATGCCGACGCTACAATTGGTGCTGATGCGGCTCCTCCAACATTGGCTTGACTTCCCACTGCCACAAAAAAGAAGGGAGCTTTAATAATCTTAGCAACCACTAATAAAATAATGACATGAACAATCATCCAAATAATTCCAATCAGGAATAATTCTAAGTTGTCAAAAATGGCTAAAATGTCCATTTTCATTCCAATGGTAGCAACTAATACATAGAGAAAAGCACTACCGAATTTAGAAGCTCCTGCTCCTTCATAAGATTTTAGTTTTGTAAAAGAGAAAATCAACCCCATAATAGTAGCAATTATTACCAACCAAAAGAAATGGCTTGCCATTGAAGTGAGTCGATAAGCTTCTAGAAATTCTTTCTTTGTTTGCATGATTGGAGTGATAATATCTGCTCCAAAATGCGCTATGGCTGTCCCTCCAAATCCAATCGCACAGATAATAATAATATCACTTAGTTTCGGTACTCTAGTAATGCTTGCCGCATAATCTTCAATTCCTTTCTTTAGTTCTTCAATGGCAGATGAATCTGCTTTTAGTTTCTTGTCCAACTTTTCAGTCATCCCTGCACCAATCAGTAAAAATGCCATCCAAATGTTTGCTACGATTACATCTACCGTTATCATAGCTGAAAAAAGTTGATCACTTGCTCCATAAATTTCTTTCATGGCTGTTTGGTTAGCACCTCCGCCAATCCAACTTCCGGCAACTGTTGCCAATCCTCTCCAAACCTCATCTGGTCCTGTTCCTCCAATTAAATCTGGAGCAAAGGCTGAAACTGCTAATATAGCAATCGGTCCACCTAAAATAATGCCCACTGTTCCTGCTAAGAACATAATAATCGCCTTAGGCCCTAATTTCCGAATCGCCTTTAAGTCAATGCTCAAACAAAGCAAGACTAAACTAGCGGGCAACAAATAGCGAGAAGCTACAAAATAAAGATTAGAGCTTTCGCCTGAAATAATTCCGAGTGAGTTTAGGACGGAAGGTAAAAAGTAGCATAACAACAGCGCCGGAATAACTTTATAAAATTTTGTCCATCCAGGATTTTTGCTACTTGATGAATAAAAAATAAATGCTAGAATAGACATTAATATCCCCAACACAACTGCATCGTTTGTGATGAAAGCTGTGTGCTCTGAAATTCCTTCCATAAAATTTAAATTATAAAAACCCAAATTAGGGATTTTGAAGGGAAAGATAGATTGCTAGGTAAAGCTTATTTTAAATTAAACCAAACGGCTTTTGTAATAATGGAAAAAGAGTATTGTTATTGATTGATTATCAAGCTAAATCAGCTAAACTAAAGCGTCATTATGAAATGAAATAGTATTTACCTGAGTTCGGTTCTTCTTAAGAATTCAGAACGTAGATAAATAATAAGATTTGATTAAAATCAATGAAGAAATAGCAAGTTATTCTAAATAAATTTTAAGAAAAAGATTGCTAATTTAGATACGGAACTATGA
>JAESST010000275.1 GCA_016763995.1 Flavobacteriales bacterium
ATGTATATAGAATACAACACCAACGGGAGCACAACTGCTGCGGGTTGGGATGCCAGCTACACTTCTGTTGGAGGAACAAGCTGTTCTGGAACAACCAACATTACAGCAGCTAGTGGCACTTTTGGAGATGGTAGCGGACTATCTAACTATAGCAGTAATTTAAATTGTGGATGGTTAATTCAACCAACAGGATCACCCGCTATAATTACCTTGAATATGACAACTATGGATCTCGCCAATTTTGGTGATAGAGTGAGAGTTTACGATGGGATCAATAATTCAGGACCGATAGTTGCAAGCTACTTTGGAACTAGCACCTTTGCAACTGCAAATGCATATAGTGGAAGTATGTTTGTTGAATTCATTAGTGATAACTTTAATGAATCTCAAGGTTGGACAGCTGTCTACAGCTCTTCAGCTAGCTACTGTATACCAAATACAACGCTCACTGCAAATTTTGGAACCATTACAGATGACTCCCCGTTTGGACTAAATTATCTTGACAACACCACTTGTGAATGGTTGATTCAACCAGCTATTACAAACCAAGTAATCAATCTTAATTTCTTTACTATTGATACCGAACTTGGAATTGATACAATTACTATCTATGATGGAGCAACAACATCAGATCCAATCTTAAATACACTTTCAGGACTTTTCACATTCGGAAGCGTCCCTATCATTACCTCTACAGGAGGAGAAATGTTGATTACTTTCAAAACTAATGGAACTACAACAGCTGCAGGCTGGAGAGGAAACTACAACACCCAAACTACTCCTGCATGTTCTGGAACAACTACTTTAACAGCTACTTCCGGAACCTTTGATGATGGAACACCTGCATTAACAAATTATGTTGAAAATAGTAATTGCTCTTGGTTAGTTCAACCAACAGGAGCAAGTGCAGTATCCATATCATTCAATCGATTTGACACTCAAATTTCTCAAGATATAGTAACAGTTTATGATGGATCTGATAATAGCTTCCCAGTAATAGGCACTTTCTCAGGTCAGACTATTCCAGGCAGTATTTTATCTAGCGGAAATGCACTCTTTGTAGAATTTACTACCAACGCTTTTCAAAACCAAACAGGATGGGAAGCTAGTTACGTTTCTACGAATAATCAATGCTTTACCAACATTCCTCTTACTGCCTATAGAGACACGATTGAAGATGGTAGTGGAACAAGTAATTACTCTAATAACTTAAATTGTAGCTGGCTTATTCAACCACCAACAGCCACTTCAGTTACTTTAACTTTTTTAAATTTTGATGTTAGTGATCCAGGAGATACCTTGAAAATATACGACGGTACAAATTCATCGGCAACGCTCCTTGCCGCATTAACAGGTACTACTTTACCACCAGCTATTAGCTCTACAGCTGGTGATATGTTTATCGAATTTATAACAGACGGTAGCTCAACTGCAGCAGGGTGGAGAGCATTCTATAACATTACTTCTTCTTTGACTTGCTTTGGAACAACGAACTTAACAGCTGCTTCAGGTAGTCTCGACGATGGTAGCGGAACAGGGAACTATGACAACAATTTAGGTTGTTCTTGGCTAATACAACCAACAGGTAGTCCTGCTTCGGTAACATTCACCATGAACACATTGAACCTTGCCAACTTTGGTGATGTAGTAAGAGTTTACGATGGAACTAACAATACAGGCAATCTACTCCGAACTTACTTTGGAACCAACACAGGGCCTCCTGTTAATGCATTTAGTGGCAGTATATTTGTCGAATTTACAACTGATAACTTCTCTACTAGTTCCGGTTGGACGGCAAGCTATGCTTCTTCTAATTCATTCTGTCAAGCAAACACAGTACTCACTGCTAACTTTGGGAACTTTGAAGATGGCTCATCGTTTACTCAAAATTATTTGGATAATTCAAGTTGCGAGTGGTTAATACAACCAACGGCTGCAAATGTTGCTATAAGGTTAAACTTTGCAAATTTTGACACAGAAGCAATAAATGATACGGTTACGGTATATGACGGAGCTACAACAGCTGCACCAATATTAGGTACTTTCTCAGGAAATACAGTCCCTCCTATTGTTACATCTTCTGGAGGAGACATGTTAGTCTCCTTCAAGTCTAATGGCAGTGTTACGGGAGCCGGTTGGTTTGCATTTTATCAAACACAGCAAATTCCGGCTTGTTCAGGTCAGACGACTTTAACAGCGGCAACTGCCACTTTTGATGATGGTAGTGCTGTTTTAGATCCATACGTTCAGAACAGTAACTGTAGCTGGTTAATTCAACCTACAGGAGCGTTAAACATTGATTTAACTTTTTCAAGGTTTAATACACAAGCAACTTTTGATATCGTAACTGTTTATGACGGTCCAGATAATACAGCACCTGTTCTTGGTACTTTTTCAGGGACAACAATTCCTCTTGTTATCAATGGTACTACTAGTGAGATGTTTGTTGAGTTTACTTCTAACGGATTTTTAAACTTAACAGGATGGGAAGCTAGTTACGTTTCCTTTAATACAGTAACGATAGATGCTCCGGTTGACACTCTTTATATCAATGCAGGAGCTGGAAGCACTAACTCTTTCAATTTAACATCTAATGTAAGTTGGAGTAATACAGATAATGCAACTTGGTTAGTTGCTTCTCCTGTAAATGGCAGTGGTAATGCAAGCATCAACCTCCTGGCAATTCAAGCAAACATTGGACCTGAAAGAACAGCTCAACTAATCATCAACTCAACCACCACTACGGATGCTGATACAGTTGTAGTGATCCAAAGAACATCTGGAAGATTTATCATAGCTAATCCCGACACCTTGTTTTACGTGGCAAATTCGGCACCAGGCCAAACTGCAAGTTTAAACACTAATGTAAACTGGACATTAACTCCAAATCAAACATGGATCTCTACTTCTCCTTCAAGCGGAGTAAATACAGGGTCTTCTAACATAAGCGTTCAAAACAATACTGCTTTTGTGGAAAGGATAGGATATGTTGTTGTATCGGGAACATTAGGAGCTATGAACGATACAATATTTATTGTTCAAGAAGCAGCTACTCTTGCACCTCCAAGTTTATCTGTAAACCCAATGTCAATTACTTTAGCTCAACCAATGGGGAGTTCAGATGTATTTACCGTTAACTCTACAACTACATGGCAAACTCAATCAGGTGCAACTTGGTTAAGCGTAACTAATCCGGCTAGTACCTCCGATACCAACAATGTTCAGATAACAGCAAACAGTATGAATTTAAACCCTCTTCC
>JAESST010000276.1 GCA_016763995.1 Flavobacteriales bacterium
CGTCTTTCTTTTTTTTATTCTTTTTGAGAATAAACTTTCAATAAAAAAAACCGGAATTAAATTTTCGGGGTGTAGCGTAGCCCGGTTATCGCGCCTCGTTTGGGACGAGGAGGTCGCAGGTTCGAATCCTGCCACCCCGACTAAGAAGCCTTGCACATTGTGCAGGGCTTTTTTACTGGAACGAACTGAAGCTTGCTTCAGGGTGAAGTTTCAGTAAAAAAAAGCTTAATGAGCGAAGCGATTAAGGCTTCGAATGTCTCAAAAACTCATTTTCAGGATCACCGACTTTGTACTTCGAAGCTTTTGCAAAGAAGATAAAAGGGAAGGTAATCCTGCCACCCCGACAGAAGTCCTTCACATTTATGTGGAGGACTTTTTTTGTTTAAGACCTTTAAATAATTAGTGTCCAGGAGAGTTAAAAACCTCTCTCATTTCTTCTAATTTAATTTCTTAATGATTTGGATTTTCACCTGAAATCGCATAAGAATCAAATTACAGTCAACAAGTGTATTCAAAGAGTTAGAAAAATAATTAAGCTACCAATAACTGAAGGATATCTAGACAAAGACCCTTTTAATAACTATAAACCTAAAAGTTACAAGAAAGAGGTGCTATTTCTAACTACTGCTGAGCTTGAATTTTTGAAGATGTATTCTTTTTCTCAACAAAGGTTATAACAAGTAAAAGATGTGTTTTTGTTTCGATGTTATACAGGATTAGCCTATCAAGAGATAAGAGAATTGTATAAAAAACATATCATTATTGTGGTGGATGGCAACAGATGGATACAGATCAACAGGAAGAAGACTCATAATTGGGTCTCTATTCCATTATTATCTCAAGTTCAGGAGGTATTGTTCAATTATCAATCTGATACAGAAAGATTATTACCTAAAGTTTCTAATTAGAAGTTCAATTCTTGTTTTAAAAGAAATGACTGATGTTGTTGAGATAGAGAAGGATCTTACTTGTCACTTGACTAGGAGGGCCTTTACGACTACTATAAACCCTCCTTTTTTTTGCGACTGACTTTTTTTTGACAAAAAATAAGAGGAAAATGTTATGTATTTATAACATACAGGAACTAAGAAGAAATTTACTAAATCTATTTCTGTGAAAAAGCATCTAATTAATTTAAATAAACGACTTAGCGTTAAGGGTATAAATCTAGTTGGATTTAACCCTAGGCTAATAATCAGTAACAAAAACAATAATCGAGGGTACAAAAACAATGTGAGTGAATATAATGTGCTTCATCAATCAATGGTAAGATATATTCATAATTTAATTGAAAAATATCCAAGTCTTGAAAAGTATAATCATGAGGTGATCTCTAAAAACTTCGATTCTGCACGTGCATTATTGTCGTTCTTAAATAACTATGTGCCAATAATTGACAAAGACTCGCAAGAAGCTTATACAAGAACATTATTATCAACTTTAAAAAGTCAATGTAATAATAAATCATATGCAGAGTATATGAATGTACTAATTGCTCAAAGTAACTTTAATGATGGTGTAATAGATAGAGCGATGTTGTTGTATGGTAGGGAAGAAGTTAAAGGTTATATGAACGAGTTCAATGAGATGGTATCAGCACATGAGATCGCTTATGGTGCAAAAATTATAACTGAATACTCTGCTAAAAAACCTAATTTGACAGGTATAGATGTTAGAGGAAATTCATTGATTGAATATTTTTCTAAAAACATTAAGCTATTACAAGGTAAAAATGTGTTACACATATCTCCAAATAAGGTACTCGATAATTGGTTTAAGAGAAAAGCACCTACCTTGAAAATGAATTATAAGACACTAAATTTGTTTCCTGGATGCGACTATTTGGAGGATATTACAAGGATGAAACTGGAAGATGGGCAATTTGATTTAGTTGTAAATCATAGAGTTTTAGAACATATTTCCGATGACAGGAGTGCAATTAAAGAATGTCATAGAATATTAAAAAAAGGTGGAATTCTTAACGTGAGTGTTCCACAAAGTATGAATCAAAATACTAAAGAATGGAATATCCAAGACATTTCTCATGATGAGCATGTTAGGCAATATGGTAAAGACTTTGAGGATAAGTTAAATCAAAATGGCTTTACAGTATCAGTTGTAACTGATCTCTTGGCAAAAGAAATTAATCAACATTTTAGAGATAATACTTATCCCATGAGGTTTTACAATTGCTATAAATAACTAGGCTATTTCTCAGTTATCATATTTTTTCCACCAAATCCAAAAAATGGTTCCAACTGTGTCCCGTCACCCCGACTTAAGAAGCCTTGCACATTGTGCAGGGCTTTTTTGTTTCCGCAAACTGAAGCTTGCTTCAAAGTTTAGCGGGAATAAAAAAGATCAAAAGAGCGAAGCGATAAGGCTTCGAATGTCCACTAAACCTTCTACAGGATCACCGACTGAAAGGAAGGCAATCCTGCCATCCCGACCAATAAGAGCTTGCCAATTGGCAGGCTCTTATTGGTTATATACTTCTCATCTATTGACATTAAGAAGATACTTATTACTCTTTTGAAAAGTTCGAACTACTTCCTATCTCTTCCCCTTCTAAAGTTCTTTCGCAGATTTTTGACTGCAATTACAACCCTTTTTTAGATTATACTAAATTTTTAAGCCAAAGGGACAAAACCATTGCTGTCTCTAAATTCTGTTGGAGTAAGTGGAAAATGCTCCTTAAAAGCCTTGTTAAAAGCTTGCCGACTACCAAAGCCAGTTTTATCAGCAATTTCATTCATGTTCAAATTCGTTTCTTGAATCAACTTAGCTGCTTTTCGGATGCGAATGGAGCGGATAAAACCAGAAGTATTCTTTCCTGTAAGTGCTTTCAATTTTAAATGAACTCCCGAATGATTATAGGCCATTTCCTGACAAAATTGTTTAATTGTCAAGTCAGAATTATCGATATGGTTTTCCACAATCGCCTCTGCTCTTTCTAGAAATTCTTGGTCTACTTTATTGGTGCTTAATTTCTGGGGAGAAACAAAATAGTTGGAATTAAATAAATTACGCAACTGTATTCGTTGTTGAATTAAATTCTTACAACGTTGTTGAAGTTCTTTTGCATGAAAAGGTTTTCCTAGGTAATCATCAGCACCTAATCTCAAACCCGTTAACTTACTATCAATAGAAGCCTTCGCAGTAAGTAGAATAATAGGGATATGACTTGTTGCAATGTTTTTCTTAAGGTGTTCCGTTAGTTCAAAACCATTTTTATGTGGCATCATCACATCACTAACAATAAGGTCTGGGCTATTTTGTTCGGCCAATTCTATTCCTTCTTTCCCATTAGCAGCCAATAATATGGTATAATTTTCTTCTAACAATTCCTTTAGGTAAGCTCTTACATCTTCATTATCCTCAATAATAAGAATTGTTTTATTCCATGGTTCACTATCCTCAATCCCAGCTTCATTATCAAAGGGAGATTGTTCTATTATGTCCGCTTCTAATTTTGTTTCTGGAGGTATGATGTTTTGTTTTAAAGGCAGTTGAATAGAAAAAGCACTACCCACATCTATTTTACTTTCTACAACAATGGTTCCTCCATGCAGTTCTATTAGTTGCTTGCTTAATGCAAGTCCAATTCCTGTACCTTTTGCATTCGTATCACTTTGATAAAAACGATCGAAAATAAGGGGGATATGTTCATTAGCTATACCAGTACCATTGTCTTTAATTTGAATACCGATAGAATTTTCTTTAGGCGCTTCTACTATCACCCAAACAGAACCATCCCTTGGAGTATGTTTAAAGGCATTTGCTAAAAGGTTTACCAATACTTTATTTAGCTTATTCTCATCTATATCAATCACACACTGTTGAGAATTATCAATTACTTCTAATTTGATTTGTTGGGTTTCAGAAAGAGGAATAAAACTTTGTGCAACTTTTGCTACATAAGTACCTAAAGATGTTGCTGTAGCTGTTAAGGGCAAATGACCATTTTCTACTTTTGACATGTCGAGTGTTTCATTTACCAGAGAAAGGAGCCGATTGGCATTTCTGTGAATTCGTTCTATGTCATTCTTGTTTTCAAGCTGCTCCTTTCCTAGCAGCTTTTCTAAAGGACCAAGAATTAATGTTAAAGGAGTTCTAAATTCATGAGAAACATTGGTAAAAAAATCAGAACGCA
>JAESST010000277.1 GCA_016763995.1 Flavobacteriales bacterium
TAGAATGAATGACTTTAGACTCATGATCTGTAAAAAGGTAAGTCAAATTTCCATTTCTGTTTTCATAATAATCAACCTTGATTCCTAGTTGTATCTCCTTTCTTTTTTTTACCTCTACTTCATCATGTGCATAAACTAGATCTCTAAAAGATATAACTAGCTCTTTCTTTCCTTTAACCGTATTTTTCATCCCTTTTTCAAAGAATTTTTTATAAGTGATTTTTACGCCATTATTAATTATTGCAGGGTAAGCTAAGTCTAATATTCCAACAAAAACGAAACCGACATCGAGTTGATTTCTCCTTTGATCGATAACTTTAACAATTTGAAAAGAGGTCGTATCAAAACTGAACCCTGTTGCAGGCATTTTAACTTTGATAGGTATATATTGTTGCGACTTTGCAACTGAAGTGATTAGAACCGCTATGATGAATAAATATTTCCTCAAGAGTTGTTTAGAGTTTACTTTAATGGTAAATTGAATTAGTGGGTGCAAACTTCTAATAAAATTATCAAACAATAAATTAGTTGATTTATAAACCTGAGTTCTGTTATTCTTAAGGATTTAGAACGCTTATAGATAGTGAGATCCGATTAAGATTAACGAAGGAATAGCAAGTTATTCTAAGTGAATTTTAAGAATAAGATTGCTTTTTTTAGGTGTAATTATCAAAAGTTTTCTCAAAAATGAAAATCTACTACCTTGAATTTTTAGAGCGTAGCCATATATTTCTTTAATAATCAGTCATGTGTGTTAAAATTTCTAAAAATATTAATTTCTGAATAATAATCGAACTCAGGTTAATAGTTTTGACTTATGAAAAAAGCAACATTTGGTTCAGGGTGTTTTTGGTGTGTAGAAGCTATTTATCAACAATTAAAAGGAGTGAAGACAGTACTGCCTGGTTATTCAGGTGGAGCAGTAAAAAACCCAACTTATGAAGAAGTTTGTACTGGTGGTACAAAACATGCAGAAGTCATTCACTTAGAGTATGACGAAAATGAGATCTCTTTTCAGGAGTTATTGGAAATTTTCTTTAAAACACATGACCCAACGACTTTAAACAGACAAGGGGAAGATATTGGTACTCAATATCGATCGGTTATTTTTCCTCATTCAAAAGAACAACAAATAATTGCTGAAAAGACAATAAAGCTATTAGAGCATGAAAATGTCTTTAATCGTCCAATTATTACTAGCATCGAAGCTTTTGAGGTGTTCTACGAAGCGGAAGATTATCATAAAAACTACTTTAGCAATAACCCCGAAAAGGCTTATTGCTCCGCAGTCGTTCGTCCGAAAGTAGAGAAGTTTAAACGTGTCTTTAATGAACGATTGAAATCTTCTTAAAGAATAATGATCTCCTTAGTAATAGAAGCTATTTCTTCTGAACGAATTGTTAAGAGGTAGGTACCCTTTGCTACTGTTGAGAAATTAGTTGACAATCTATTTTCTCCCTCTTGTAAATTCTGACTAAAAGACATGACTTGCTTTCCTTTTAAATCAAAGAGCCTAAATGTTGCCTTTTGTTCTTTGATTGGTGCGGAAATGTGGAGAATAACTGAAGCATCTTTATTTATTGGGTTCGGATAGATTCTATAGTGGTTAGAATTATCCTTCGATTCTTGAATGCCTACAACTTGAGAGTTGTTAACAGAATCAATCCAGACAAAGGCGTTTGTTAGGATAGAGTTCCTATTTGGAAAGTCGATTGTATGACCTACACCATTAAGTAAATTGGTATTTACAATAGCACCTTTAGCAATTAAAGAATCTCTTACAGGAATAAATCGAATAGAAGGGGAGTCGAAACTTCCGTGAATAATATAAATTGGTTTGTTGTTGCTATTAAGCTGCAAAGGCACGTTTACTTCATTAGTTCTTGTAATGGCTGCTCCAATTGCAAGGTAACCGCCAAAAACTGAAGGCCTATTCAGTCCATAGGTATAAGTGGTTCTTGCTCCCCAAGAAAATCCCATAGCATAAATGTTGTTTATGTCAACATTGTACCATGTTTTCATTGAATCAAGTAGTGCTGTAGTAAAAGCAGTATCGATAGGGTCATCAATTCTTCCATCCACGCCACCGTCAGGACAAACTAATAATAAGTTGTTCGCTTCGGCAAAGGCGATTAAGGTATCGCACCAAGAAGTGCCATTCCAACGCGCAGTATTTAATGGATGCAAGCCTAGCATTAACTTATTAGGCGTTGTGAGATTATAGGAAGATGGTATATATATGGAATAATCTTTAGAAGGATCTGTTTGAAAAGAGAAATTCCCATTTACTCTCTGTTGTGCCAAAAGTGGTAAAATAAAGAGAGAGATCGCTAGAGCTAGTAGTATTCGGTTCATAATTGATTAAATTTGTAGTTGGTGAAGTTAAAGTCTTTGTAAGAGTTAAGATGACATACTCATTACAATTCCTCCTTTTCTTTGAACTGTAAATGTTTGCAGTTCAATAAAAGAAAATCAAATAAATTGGCAAATTGCTTGGAAGTCAAATTTATTAACCTAAGTTTGCACTTTAATATTTTAATTTTTTATAATGAGTAAAGGAACAGTAAAATTCTTCAACGAAACTAAAGGTTTTGGTTTTATTAAGGAAGACGAATCAGAAAATGAGCACTTCGTGCATGTAACTGGATTAATCGATGAGATTAGAGAAGGCGATGCAGTAGATTTTGATTTGAAAGAAGGTAAAAAAGGAATGAATGCAGTAAACGTTAAAGTCGTTTAAGGTATATTTTATATATTTTACTTAAAGCCTCGATGTGAATCGAGGCTTTTTTTTGCCTTAAACTTTATTAACTACTAATTTGTAGCTAGCACTTTGTGTATGTAATCAGATTAAGAAGTTCACACTAAATTATATTTAAGCAAGAACGATTAAATATAACTTTACGTCTATGGTAGAATTATACTGGCTTATTTTAGAGAAACTTAGTTCAATGTAATGAAAGTTTTACTTTTATTTCTAGTTAATAGAATTGCCTTTGGGTTATCTGCACAATGGACAGAGCTTACGAATTATCATAAAACCTAGTTCTTATGATTGGCCAAAGGTTAGCGCAATAAATATTGATACCATAGCAATTGCTAATGATTCAGGATTATTTATATCAGTTGATAATGGAGCAAATTGGACTCAATTAAAAAGTTCAGTTGAAAATTCGGTATGGTTGGCGAGCAAAATTGGATTGCAAAGTAGCAGTCCATGGAGTAATCCTGACTTATTCTCTAGCTTAGACGGAAAGCTAGTCTATGAAAGGAAGCTCAACCCTCAACTCAAAGAGCTTCGTATAACAGAAGCTTTAAACAATGGGATGTATCTCTGTCATTTGATTGGACAGGATCAAAGTAAAAATTTTAAAGTTATAAAGCGTTAAACTTTATCTACAAGCACTTTGTAAGTAGGATCTTCTAATACATTTACATCAATGATCTTATCCGCATTTTCTAGTAAGAGTGCACAATCTTTACTTAGATGCTTCAAATGAACAGTTTTGTTTAGTTTTTGATAGCGCTCTGTAATCTTGTTGACCGCTTCAATTGCAGACATGTCAACTATTCTACTTTCTTGAAAATCGATTATAATTTCTGATGGGTCATCTTTAATATCAAATTTTTGAGAAAAAACTGTAGTAGAACCGAAGAAGAGAGGCCCGTAGATTTCATAATGTTTTATACCATTATCATCCAAGTATTTTCTAGCTCTAATTCTTTTGGCGTTGTCCCAAGCAAAAACTAAGGCTGCTATAATTACACCAATAATAACAGCTAATGCTAAGTTGTGTAGTATAGCAGTTACAAGTGTTACTACCACCATCACAAATATGTCTGACTTTGGCATTTTATTAAAGGTTTTTAAACTCGCCCATTCAAATGTTCCAATAGCAACCATTACCATTAACCCAGTTAATGCAGCAATAGGCACTTGTTCAATTAGGCTAGAACCATACATGATAAAGATTAATAGCATGATTGATGCAACAATTCCTGACAATCGAGCTCGCGCTCCAGAAGAAATGTTAATCAAACTTTGACCAATCATAGCACAACCCCCCATTCCTGAGAACAAGCCACTTAATATATTGGCAATACCTTGTGCAATTGCTTCTTTATTTCCTCTTCCTCTTGTTTCTGTTATTTCATCAATGATATTGAGCGTCAATAAACTCTCAATTAATCCAACACCTGCAACAATTGCTGCATAAGGGAAAATGATTTGTAAGGTTTCTAAATTAAAGGGAACATTAGGAATAGAGAAAGGAGGGAAGCCACCTTCAATAGAAGCGATATCGCCTACTGTTTGCGTATCGATTCCAAAGAAAACTACAATTCCAAAAACCGATAATATGGCTACTAAAGAAGCGGGAATTGCCTTACTTAATTTAGGTAGTCCCCAAATAATTAACATGGTAAGTAAAACTAAAGCTAATATGATATAGAGCGATTCTCCCTGTAGCCAATTTCCATCATTGTCTTGGAAACTTACTAGTTGTGACATAAAAATTACGACAGCCAATCCGTTTACAAAACCAAAGATAACTGGCATAGGAACTAGTCTCATTAATTTTCCCAGTCGTAGGAAGCCTGCCGTCATTTGAATAATCCCTGCTAAAATAACAGTTGCAAAAATGTAATCTATCCCATGATCTTTTACTAATGAAACCAAAACAACTGCAATTGCTCCTGTTGCACCAGAAATCATTCCAGGTCGACCACCTAAAATAGAAGTGACAAGTCCCATCATAAAAGCGGCATATAATCCTGTAAGAGGTGGTACTCCTGCAATAATTGCAAAAGCAACTGCTTCAGGCACAAGGGCTAAAGCTACAGTTAAGCCAGATAATACTTCGTTCTTATAATTCACCTTTTGGCTTAGATCGAAGAGATTAAGATACTTTTTCATGTCGAAAATTTAAGGCGACAAAAGTAATTAGAATTAATCGAGCAACCATATGTTTAAACAATATGGGTATTGCCATCCGACTTTTTTGATACTGGGCAATCAATTAGTTTGTTTGCTTGGTTTGGAGTAGAGGGTCTTGTATACTCAACCGGTATGACCAGAGCATTTAATGCATCTTGATTTTTCTGATGCAATAGCTTATAACAAACTCATCTTTATTGTACTCCCATTATTAATCGTGTATTGGTTAAAACTTCTTTTGAAGGAATTTAACATCATTATACTTAAATGGATTTAAACAATAAATAAAACCTTGAATATATAAAGAAACCCTGTGAAGTAAAACTCACAGGGTTTTTTATTGCACTTTAACATTCTACGGCATGATTTACTTTTAGAATGATCAAGTGTTTTTAGCCCTGTATTAATGAATTCTAATCGTCCATTACTCACTATAGCCGGAGAGTTTGTTATTCAAGCAGTAGATACATTGTGGGCGGATGGCATTGCAAGACTTGTAAATTACTACTGAGATGGAGAGGGTTCAGTAATTCATGTCGCAAAAACTCACATTAATACTATAGGATTCCTTCAATTAAAAAATACAATGTACATAGAGCAGAAGGTGGATTAATAAATCGTTACATGGCGGAAAATTATCACAGTAGAGTTGTTTTGCAAGCAACTAAAAGGATAAAAGAACAAGAAGGTTCGTTTTATTAAAATTTCTATATCAAAGGATTTGATTCCAACCCATTTGGATAATCTTTTCTATTTTAGCATACTAAAATAAAATAAATGGAAAATTTGGAGAAATATATTGACATGATAAAAGAAGGTGCTGTTGAGTATGCACCAAAACTTCTTTTAGTAATTGTAACGCTTTGGGGTGGACTAAGAGTTATTAATTGGTTAGTAAAATTGCTTGAGAAGAACATGGCTAAGTCTAAGGTTGAGTTAACCTTAAGTAATTTCTTGGGAAACATGATTTCTTGGGTTTTAAAAGTATTGCTGTTTATCAGTGCTGCTTCTATGATTGGAATAGAAACCACCTCTTTTATAGCCATTCTTGGTGCTGCAGGATTAGCAATAGGACTTTCTTTACAAGGCGCACTAGCAAATTTTGCAGGTGGTGTTTTACTGATTATTTTCAAACCTTATAAAGTGGGAGATGTAATTGATGCGCAAGGAGCTTTAGGTCAAGTTAAAGAAGTTCAGATCTTTACCACTGTATTGTTAAACCCCAATAATGAGACTATTATTATTCCGAATGGTCCAGTAATAGGAGGGAATATTAAAAATTATTCAAAAGAAGGTAAAATAAGACATAACCTAGCAATGGGAATATCTTATGATGCCAATATTAAAGAAGCGCGAAAAGTATTAATTGAGGCAATGGAAAACCACCCATTGGTATTGAAAGACCCGGCACCTTCAGTTATTGTTTCAGAATTAGGAGATAGTTCAGTAAACCTTATGCTAAGACCATGGTGTGTACCTGCAGATTATTGGACTGTTATGGGTGATATTATGGAAAGTGGAAAAGAGGCATTGGATGCTGCAAAAATTTCTATTCCATTCCCACAAATGGATGTACATATGAACAAAGTGGATTAATTAATATCTGTCAAGCTATTTAAGGACAAGACAAATCATACAATTTAAACGCCTCACTTTTAGTGGGGTGTTTTATTTCCATTTTATTCCACAACCAATGCTTGGTAATTGGTGTTCTAAAGGCTTTTCTCCTTTTAGGAGTGTATCTATTGCTATTCTAAAGCTTTCACCTGTAACTGCTAAACCATTTCCTGGTCTAGAGTTGTCAAGTTGGCCATGGTAAACCGATTTTAACTCTTCATCGAAAATATAAAAATCAGGAGTACAGGCTGCATCATATGCTTTCGCTGTAGCTTGGCTTTCATCATATAAATATGGAAAAGGATAGCCTAAGCTTTCTGCTGCTGCTTTCATATACTGTGGAGCATCTTGTGGATAATCGTTAATATCATTACTACTGATTGCGATAAATGCAATACCTTTATCTTGAAAGTCGTTCGCTAAACGCACCAATTCTTCATTCACATGAACTACAAAAGGGCAGTGGTTGCAAATGAACATAATCACGGTTCCTTTTTTTCCTTTTAATTCAGCAAGCGAAAGATTATTTCCAGAAATAGTATCTGGTAAAATAAAAGTTGGAGCTATTGTTCCTGTTGGGAAAGGATTGGAAGGTGTAAGGGCCATAATAAAGAGGTTTTGGCTTGTAAAAGTAAACGTTAAGCTTGAATTAGAAAAAAAAAATCCGACAAAATAGGATTTTAAGCCTTTGAATAAAAGAAGATTGTTTATTGAACAATAGTCTTTTTTTCATGAATTTGATCCTTGGATTGAACAGTTAAAAAAAACAACTGTAAAAGGGCTTTTCTATGTATTCTTTAAATGGAATCAATTAAATTGGGTAAAGAGTTAGATTTGTATTTGAATACTTAGTGTTATGTTTTTGAAGAATCTTAAAATCAAGATCTACTACCTCCATTGCTAACGGAACCAACTATTTAATCCAAATAATAAACAGCTTCTAAGAATTTTGTTGAGCTGGAACCTTCCTTATCAATTTTTAATTCTTTTAAAACTCCAGCGACCTTCATTTTTCTTTCTGGTAGTTTTTCTGAACCTTTTGCATGTGCAATAATAAAATGATGATCCGTTTTTTCATCCCTTAACTCATACACATCATATTGATCTATAATGGGGATCATACTAAAGGTCATTACGTTTCCAGCCATTATCGGTACCATAATAAAACCTTTAAAATCGGACTTAGATTCTTTTAATTGAGGAATACCAGTTATGATGGCATTGCTTGAGATTTCACCTTTTATTTTGGCTTCTGAAGGAAGAAAATACTTTGGTTTATGAATTTGATAATTAGATAACATTTCAGTATCTAATTTACAAGTAACTTCTTCCTTTTTTGTTTCACTTAACTTTGAAATAGCCAATTCGAAAAAAAGGATCATTTGCTGTTTGTCATTAAAAAGACCACCTACTTTTCCCAATTCGGCTTTTGATATCACTCCATCATTTGCTTGGGTTAGAATGTTGTAGAATCTACCGCCATTATCTAGTGATTTTATGGCTTCAGTTATATTTTCATAAGGTGTTATTCTCTTCATTCTCTATTATTTTACTCAAAAATTAAATAAGTGTTTGCTGCGGATTTATACTTTTGGTGACAGCTTTCATCAATCAGTTGTTCAATGATGCACTCATTTGAGATTTGTTGATTTAAATGCGTCCCAGGCGCTAAGCTTAAACGTCCTTTGGCTTCTCCTTTATTGTTCCAAAATTGTAAAAATAATGTGTCTTTAAGATTGTTCTGAATTAGCGTATTGGTAAAAGATTGATAACTTGTGTCTTCTGGAATGCTATCATTACAACTAACTAATGAGCAGTTGCTAAATCCATTGTCATCCAATATCTCTTTTAAGCTCTTTTGCTCTTCAGAGCTTAAAATTTCTTCTATCATCGACATTAACAAAATTTCATCGCTTCTTCTTTTAGCAACATTTAAACTTTGATTATTGACCATTAAGATACGGTAGAGAGCTAGTCGATTGAAATAAAATGGATCGTTCATGAAGTAATTAATTCCGTCTTCAGGAGCTTCTCCTTTCATAAAATCATAAAACCAATGGTAATTATTGGTAAGATGCCTTCCTTGCTCTAAGGAATAATCAGAAAATAGTTTATTGATTTCCTGTTCCCCGATAATACTGCTTTTATAAGACTTTAACTCCTTTAAGAGAGATGCATATTCTTCTCCTAGGTGATCTTCATGTTGGAGAATTTTATTTAAATTTTCATCAATAATAGCAGCTTTATTAAAAGAGGCATATAGGGGGCCAACTTCTCCATTTTGATACATTTCCTTAGCTACCTTTTTTTCTAGCACATTTGTGATAACAGAATCTCTCATGTCATTCCACATTAACAGATCAGAGGCATTTTTAATGTTCTGCTTTAAATCTTTTTCTAAGGCAATTAAAGTTCCTCTGATTTGATCTTCAATCTTGCTTCTAGCATTCATGTTATTCACTTGCATGGCAATTAAAATACCTATTACTAGTAAGCTAACTTCTCCTAAAGCGTATAGTAGGTATTCTTGGAATTTTCCTTCCTTAATCAAGCGCATTCTTTTTCTTCGAAAAATTTTCATTTTATAGTTGGCTAATCACTGAATAAAGCTAATATTTTAAAGATAGTATTTATCTGTTAAGAACGCTAGTTAAGACTAGGAATAAGCCTGCGCAGAGAATATCTAATCAAAGTAATAAGTATGCCCGCCTTTCTTTTTGTTAGGGTTAGTTACTTTCTTACCCAAGCTCTTTTCAAAAACAAGCATAAAGTATTGTGCTCTGGTGTTGTAGCTTGAACTGAACAAGGTATTCACATCACCGTTTCGTTGTATACCTACATTTTCGTTTAGCAGGTCATTTGCAACAAGAGAAATGGCCCAGGCGTCTTCATTAAACGATTGACGAATACTTAGGTCGACCAAATGCAACTCTCTTGCTTCTGCAAAGGTGGTGGCATTAAATGCCTTTAAAGCATAGTCCCATTTAAACTGTAGGGATTTAGTGATTTCAACATCTCCTCTTACAAAAGCACCATAAGAACCAATGGTTTGGTTAAAACTTGAGCTAGCTTCATATTGGCGATCGTTATAGGTAAAGTCAAAACCCACACTCAAGCTCCATTTTTCTTTTTTCAATCGGTCAATTTTAAATCGAGTACGATAAGTTGCAGAAAGCACTTCAGACTCTACTGTATTTAAGAATACATCGTAACGACTCCAGTTTACACTAGGATAAATTACCAGCTTGATTTTTAGCTTTTTAATGGGCCTATTGATTCCTGCATACATATTGAGATTTTGAGAGAAGCCTGAATTTTGCGGTGTTCTTCTTGTCGTGAAATCTTCGTTGATAATGGTTTGGTTGACAATTTTGTTAGAGGTGCTACTCATTGAAAATCCTGCATAGGAATGAGTTGAACTTGCGGGGTCGAAGTTGAAGTAGTTGAAATTAATGTTGTGGCTGTATTCAGGACGAAGCTTAGCATTACCGACATAAACACTGTTGGGGTTTAAATTATCGGGAATTGTTACCAATTGCTGTAAGGACGGAATTCTTGTTCTAGTATAATAACGAATATTTAAGTTTTGAGAACCTTTCAGACGAAACCTCAAACTGGCAAAAGGAAGCATGTATTGGAAGTTTTGAGTATTGTTATTGACAGTTAAGTCGATGTTATTGGCCGAAGTTCCAATGGAAAAATTCTTCTTATTTTTATTTCGTCTAAAGGTGATAGATCCTGAGTTTTCATTAGAAACTCGTTTAAATGCACTACTCAAGCTATCATTTAAGGTCTCTTGTTGATTATTGTCAATGTCGAAGAAATCTCTATTTGGTTTCTCATTTTCTCCTTTAAAATTATAGGCCGTAGTAAGCACCCAAAAACTATCTAAAGGCTCAGTATAACTCGCTCCGAATCTTGGTTTTGAAAGCTGATTGTCATACAGTTGATTTTGCTTAATGTCTTGTCCAAAAACTTGATTGTCAATAGATGTTTTGTTGTCCTGATTGATGCTAAAATGGTTGGCAAACAGCCGTATATTTCTTCGTTTTTTATTAAACTTTCGTTTGTAGTTAATGCTATTATAGCTGCTTAATTTATCGATATCAGAATTGGATCTATTTTCGGTAAAGTTGGTGAGTTCTACTGTCGGATCGTACAATGTAGAGCTAATGTTATCATATTCTTCACCTGCAATAAACACATTGGACCATAAACCAATTTCTGTCATGGAATCAGGTTTCCATTCCATTTTTATGTTAAAGGAGTGGTTGAGTTTGGATTCTTCTTTTTCAATGTTTTGAAGAGTCTTTAAATAGAGAGTATCATCATTAAAATTCCTTGTACTTACTTCTTTATCTAATTCATTGTTATTCTGAGTTAAATAATAAAATCCTTGCAGTTCAAATTTCTTACTGAATTCATGATTTAGATTCACACCTAATGAAACGGTTTGATTAATTCCTTCATCGTCACCAATTCCACGAATTAGATCGGAATTCCAGTCATTACTAGGAGCAAATTCTCGAAACTCTTTCCAAGAAAATGGGATTTCGTTAATATTGTTTGCATTGGCAATAACACTAAGCTGAGTATTTTTATTGAAGCGATTATAGTTTAGTTTCCCTTTATAAGTGTCTTCAGTTCCAACTCCTAATTTTGCCCTTCCGAA
>JAESST010000278.1 GCA_016763995.1 Flavobacteriales bacterium
GACTATTTCTTTACACTCTGTCCTTCCAAGCATAAGCTTGTCCTTGGTCTATTCCAAATCGAATCAAATTTTTCCGTTTCCGATCGGGCTTTTTCCGAGAGATAAAACTTCTTGCATATTTTAATTAAAGGAGTTCTAACAAAACTAATTCGTAGCAATATTAACAGCTATATGGCTTCTTAAACTCATAGATATTAATGTTAAATTTGGCGAAGTTTTAAACTTCCATTTTGTCAAAAGATATCCTTAAGAATTCTATAGTCTACACCATATTAGGATTTTTACCTTTGGCATTAGCCTTTGTGTTCACTCCTATCTACCTGACTTACATGGGGAATGAACAATATGGTGTTTTAAGTTTATTCCTTTTATATTCAAGTCTGTTTAGCCATATAATTGGATTGGGAATCGGCAGAGGATTTTTGTTTTTCTATTGGGATGTATACAAAGACAAACTAGAACTAAAAAAGTTAATTAGTTCTACACTCGGGCTCCTGCTTACTATACAGATTCTGTTTATTTCAATTGGTATTTATTTTTCAGACTCAATCCTTAGCTTAATCCAGTCAGAAGACTCAAGTGTAGATTTCTACCCATTTTATCTGCTTGCCCTTTTTCAAGGAGGATTCCTAATTTATTATGAGATGTTCTGTTATTTCTACAGAAATCAAGAGAAACTGAAAGAATATGCAATTCTAAATGTAGGAACATTGATACTGTTTACATTAGGATCAATTATCGGGGTAATAATACTCGATCTAGAGGCATTAGGTGCTGCCTATGGAAGAACAATTGGATATGCTGTTCTTGTTATGGCTTTCATTCTCGTTTTCATAAAAAAATATGGAATTAGCCTAGACCTAAAATACTCTAAGGTGCTCCTCATCTTTAGTCTTCCTCTATTCTTGAACTCTTTTATTGGTGCCCTAGGTTACGGAATTGACAAGATATTGATTGAAAAATTAGATAAGCTTGAAAATCTAGGGGTTTACAGTCTGGCTCTTGTTTTTGTTTCAATCCTAGAAATTTGGCTTAACTCCATCAACAACGCATTGAATCCTACACTATACCGCTACTTGAATGAAAAAATTGATACAAAGCAAAAAGAAATTCAAGGTATTGTTTATTTCATCATTACATCTGTATTTGTGCTCATCGTCTCAATTCTAGCCTTGATTTATCCTGTTTTAGAATTAATGATTCCTCAAGAGTATCATCAGGTAACCACCTACTTTCCCGTTTTAGCGCTTGCTTTTGTCTGGAGAGTTTTCACCGCTATTGTAACTAATGCCTTATATATCAAGAAAAAAACAAAATTATTTTTATTCAATGAAACAACCGTTTTAATCAGCGTTGTGCTGTTCGGGTATCTAGGTTATTTGCTTTTTGGAATTATTGGAATTCCCTTTGCAATTTATATTAGTAAAGTTTTAGAATTCTTATTAATGAATTATTTATCAAGGAAAACATTGAAGCTTCCTATTCAGCTAAACCGCTTCTTTGTTTTCACTATTATTTTAAGCGTTGTTGCATTTTTATGCACTTATTTGGATAAAAAAGGAGTTATCAATAACTACCTTCTTTATCTCTTCCCTCTTTTTACTATGATTTTATTTTACCCTATTTTATTAAAAACTGAATTAAAGATGATATATGTCGTGGTAAGAGATCGAAAAGAACTCTTTAAAGATTAACTATTATTGCTTACAAAATAGCTTGGAACTTATCAGAGAGAACTAGTGATAATGAAAAAAATAAAAATTGGTTTTGTAGTAAATGACCTGGTAGTAGGTGGGGTTGCCAAGGTGTTAATAAGCCTAAGTAATAATTTAAACCCTGAGCTTTTTGATATCCATCTTTTAGTCTTATCAAATAATATTGAGATGCTAAAGTATCTCCCCTTAAAAAACAATGTGACGCTACATTGTTTTGAATATCGTTTCGATACCAACTACTCCTTAATTTCCTATTTAAAAAACTCTTTTAATTACTCTAGCACTTTTGAAAAATCTGTAGAGCTCAGGAAAACGATCCAAACTCTACAGCTAGAGATCTTACATTTTCACACTCTGCCGCGACAATTGGTTATTGGTATACTCGCTAAAAAGAAAAATAACAGATTAAAGCTAATATTTACAGACCATTCCAACAGAATTATTCCAGGAGATTATAATTTCTACCAACATTATTTATTGGCGTTTTCCTATAGATAATTATATAAACATTTCAATTTAATTGCTGTGAGCAAGGCTGTTGAAGACTACATGAATACAAATAAGCTCAAAAATTCTAAATTAAAGCATAAGCTACTAGAGAACAGTATTGATATTGCCCATTACAATCGAGATAAAAAACAGGAAAACGATATAACACATCAGTTAATTTATATTTCAAGGATGAACTTTGATAAAGGGCATTATACTCTTCTTAAGGCTTGGAGCAAAATTGAGGAGAAAAATAACATCCAATTAATACTCGTTGGGCCAGATGAGACCAATGGAGAATTGAGCAGGCTTGCACAAAACGACCCTTCAGTACGATTTACAGGTTCTGTCCCTAATGTGAAAGATTTTCTAAACTCATCTACCATTGGGCTTTTCCCATCAAGAAAAGAAGGGTTACCCCTAGCACTGTTGGAAATGATGGCTTATGAATTACCCATTATCGTTTCAGATATACCTGAGCTTACTTCTATAATTGAAGATAGTGTAGAAGGATTGCACGCTAAACTAGACGATGCTGATGACTTGAAGGATACCATTCTGAGACTACTTAACAATGCTCAACTCTGTGAGCAATTGGGTAAAAAATCAAGACAAAAAGTAGAGGAAATTTGCAAGAGAAACAACCCGATTCATTTTCACGAAAATTTTTACAGAGAACTGATAGCCAGTTAAATTACACTCGAAAAACTATTTAAAGCAATTTTCAAGCTCCATTTTCAAGCCTACAGGTAAAAGTTTAATAATTTTAACCTCTTATAATGTTGATTCAATTAAACTTCAAAATAAAGTAACCCCCTTCTCTTTTGAAAAAAAACAAGACTCTTAAAGTTGCTTTTATTCACGGTAGGCCTAAGGGCCATCCGACACATGCAAAGTACGCCCAATCGGTTGGAAGCGTTTTTTTTCATGAAGACAGACTCATCAGATGGCAAGATATACCATCCAGTAAATTAAGACGATACCTTAGTTGGATAACTAATGCATTTTTTTTCTCCAAATTAAGAAGCTGGGATATTTTTTTAACTGAAGGAGTGAGAGTTCCTCAGTTAATTCAAAAAAAATTAAGGCTCACAAGCAAAAGACAAAAACTGATTGCGATGATGAGTGATGAATCCCTTTATTTCACTGCTTCAGGTAAATTTCCAAAATTGACAAAGCTTTTAATGACAGAATTTTGGAAAGCTTGTGATGCAATTATCTGCGTTGGAAAGTTTCAAACCGAATTGGCTAAATCGCTTTTACCGGAAAACCAACATTCCAAAGTTTATACCTTTTCTAATGGTGTTCCGAAACTAGAAATTGAACGATTAAATAAGACCAAAGCTAAACTCGATTCGAAAACAATTGTTTTTGTGGGGAACGCAGGTTCTATATGGCGCACAGAATATAAAGGCTTAGACCTTATGATTGAGGTAATAATTGAATGCATGGAGCAAGAAGATTTAGAATTTAAAATTGCTGGTCAAATTCCTAAAAGCATTCAAGACTATCTATTAAAAGATCTTCCTCCTCAAAAAGCAAGTAAAATATCTTTTTTAGGAAAAGTAGACGACTTAGCTCCAGTTTTTCAAGAAGGCAGCCTTTACCTACATACAGCAAGAGGAGAAGCTTGGGGTATCTCAATTCATGAAGCGCTAGCTGCTGGTTTACCAGCTATTGTTTCAGATCAAACAGGAGCAAAAGAGATGGTTTCTTTAGTTCAAGATGATTTTGTTGTACCCTTGGAAAAAGAAGCCATAAAAAACAGGATTTTCAGCTATATGAATGCTTCTCTTTCGCACAAAAAAATAATTTCGGCAAAAGCCAAAGAAGTCGCCCAATTGTATACTGAAGAAGAAGCTATTGAAAATTTTAAAAATAATTTCCATCAAGCAATCGAAGTTTTAAACTAGTAGAATGAAACGAATTCTTTTTTACTACCCTTCTAATAAGCGATCTGTACAGATTGAAACTACTTTTTCTGAGATAAAAAACTTAGGTCATGAAATTATTTTATTGACTACATGTGAAAAAGGACGATTACACCAAGAGCTAGAAAACCAAGGAATTAAGACATTTACTCATGTATCAAAAACAAGCTTCTCCCCTTTCTATTACTTGAATCAAACCTTTTATCTGATTACATTCTGCAGAAAGCACAATATCAAGCTCGTCTTTTCCAACCTTCAACACACAAACTTCATCGCTGTATTTGCTCAGTATTTCGTTAAGGCAAAAGTGATTGCATTCAGACATCACTTTAAATTTAGCAGAGGGAATTTTGGTATTCCATTAGAAGTCAACAAGACTGAGGCTTTATTTGATAAGGTGATCAATAAACTGTCAAAAAAGATAATTGTTCCATCTACGGGAGTATATAATGGAATCAAAGAATTTGAAAAAGTAGATTTAAATAAAATTGAAATTATATCCTATCTCTACGATTTTTCTAAGTATGATTCTCCCGACTTAAATCAGGTCAGTGAATTGAGAGCGAAATACCAATCAGAACTGCTGATTATTATGGTGGCACGATTGATTCCATTTAAGCGACACTTACAGATGCTTCCTAGCTTTAAGAAATTAATTGAGGAAGGTCTAGATCTTAAAGTAATCATTCTAGATGAAGGACCTTGTAAGGATGAAATTGCACAGTATATTTCTGACCATCAATTAGACAAACATATCTTTCTTATTGGTTTTACCACGCAATTTCTAGAATATATGAAAGCGGCCGACCTACTAATACATCCTTCATTAACGGAGGCAAGTAATAATGTAGTAAAAGAAATAGGTTTAATGGAGAAAACTGTTGTTGTTTGCGAGGGTGTTGGCGATTTTGATGATTACATAGTAGATGGAAAAAACGGATACTTGATGACAAAGGAAACTCCAGGAAAGGATGCAGAAGAAATTATCAGAAAGATTTACGGCAATAAGGAAATAACAACAATTTTGGGTCAGGCATTACATCAAACGATACTCACTCAATTTGGCAACAATACAGCAATTATTCAACAGTATAAAACGCTCATTAATGAAGCTTGATTCAACTCCATTGGTAACAGTTTTAATGCCCTGCTATAATGCGGAGAAGTATATAAATGCAGCAATAGAATCTATCGTTCAGCAAACGTATAAAAATCTTCAGATCCTTTTATTAGAAGACGGAAGCACAGACAGCACATTCGAAATCTGTCAACAATGGTCTCGGAAAGATGAAAGAATTAAACTCATACGAAACGAAAAAAATTTAGGCCTAATTAAGACCCTCAACAATGGGATTGCCCATTCTAACAGTCCTTTTATTGCGAGGATGGATGCTGATGATATTAGTGCTTTGAGCCGGATTGAGAAACAAGTCAATTTTCTATTACAAAACGATCAAATCGGTATAGTCGGCTCAAAGTCAAGCCGGATTGACTTTAAAGGAAATATAACCGCTGAAGAAGGTAATGTGACCTACCTTAGCTCGGAGACCTTATCTATTAGTTGTTTTTTCACGCAACCTTTCTTTCACGGATCTATCCTAATTAGAACTCAACTTTTGAAAGAAAATCAATATTCTGAAGTCTATAAGCATAGTGAAGATTTTGAATTATGGTTAAGATTAAATTCAAAAGGAATCAAATTTCAAAACCTAAACGAAATACTTTATTATTATAGAGTAAACCCAGAAGGTGTATCCATTTCGAATGAAAACATCCAAATAGAAAGTCATAATAAAGCCTCTTTGTTTTATCTTAAAAAATCGACAAATCAAATAATTAATGAAGAGTTGGTGGGAATAATTAACAATAGACCGATTAAAAAAGTAAGCTATCAAAAATTCAAAGAGGCCATTACTTTCTTTAAAGCATTCTGCTTACTACAGAAACCCGAGATAAAACAAATAGTTTATTTCAACAGACAAAGAATAGATATTTGCATTCAATCATTGAAACATTCAAGTCATCTCATTGATAAGGTATACATCCTCCTCTACTTTCTACGTTATTCAGCCAACATCAATGCTATTAAGCATATGATAAAGAAAATGATTTAATGTCTAATCTTGTTTATAAATTATTATAGCTAAATGTTAAAGCAAATAACATTAATAGATTTATCGATCAGCTTTTTCTATGTCCTGGTAATACTTTTCATTGTTAACATTACCAAACCATCTAAGAGAGAGAAATACACCACCTATTATACTACTTTCTTTGGTTTAAAAATTGTTTACGCACTCTTATTCGTGTTGATTCACTCCTACTATTATAAGGGCGGGGATACCTTTTTATATTTTTCAGGAGGTAATTTCTTTTTAGAACAAATGATTGCGGATCCATTTAATTCCATCAAAACGCTATCCTCCTCCTACACAGAGCTTTCCGAATTAAGTTATAGCAATGGTTATAGCATTATTGGTTCAATTCGATCTTCTGATGTTTTCTTTTTAAGTAAGATTATAAGTATAATACTCTTGTTTACCGGAGACAATTACCTAGCTGCAAGTATCATTTACACGCTAATTACAGCAATTGGGATCTGGAAATTATATGCAACATTGTGTAAGCTGTACCCTGCTATATATAAGCACTTTGCTATTGGAATTTTGTTCTATCCGTCTCTGGGTATATGGGGCTCGGGTATATTAAAAGACCCCTTAACCTTCGCCGCAGTTGGATTTATATTTAGCGCGGTGTATAACCTCATGAATCGGGAAAAGCTCTTCGCTTCAATTATCAGTATATCGGTCTCAACCTATTTATGTTTTATATTAAAACCCTACATACTTTATACCTTCGTACCTGTTATGTTAATGTGGGTTCAAGGAAAAATTGTCAGCAAAACCAGTAGCTCTCTCGGCAAATATATCCTAGCTCCCATTTTAATTCCCATTTTTATTGGAGGTGGTTACCTATTTCTACAACAAATTTCTACAGGTGCGGGAAAATATTCTTTAGAAAACGTTCAATCTGTGGCGGAAGGGTTTCATAGCTGGCATTCTTATTTAGCAGAAACGAGAGATCAATCAGGATATTCCTTAGGAAATGTAAGCTTTACTCCACTTGGTATATTGGTAAAGGCTCCAGAGGCTTTCTTTGTCACCTATTTTAGGCCTTTTATTGTTGGAGATGTTAGAAATGTAGCTACGCTTTTTGAGGCTCTCCAAGCATTTGCCTTATTAATAATAAGTTTACGTGTATTTTTTAAAGTAGGTATCTTTAAGTCTTTTCGTTTATTCGTCTCTAATCCTGACGTTCGAGCCTTTCTAACATTCGCTATCATTTTGGGGGTAACAGTTGGATTAACTTCTTATAATTTTGGAGCTTTATCTAGGTATAAGATTCCAGGAGTCCCGTTCTACATTGCATCACTAGCAATAATTTACTTTAAAGGAACTAAAAATCCACTCAATGGCAAGTAAAATTCACTTTCCCAATCTAAATGGGCTTCGCTTCATTGCAGCTTTGTTGGTAATTATTCACCATATTGAACAATACAAAGCTTGCTTTGACATTCCAAGCTACTATAAATCAATACCATTCGTTGGAATAATTGGAAACTTAGGCGTTATTCTTTTCTTTGTTTTGAGTGGATTTTTAATTACTTATTTACTTTTAGTCGAAAAAGAAAAAGTCAAGACCATAAAAATCAAACATTTTTACTTGCGGCGTATTCTAAGAATTTGGCCGCTTTACATGCTAACCTTATTGATAAGTTTACTTATTCTACCTCAATTCGATTTATATAAGGAAACCTTTAACCTTTCCATAGAATTACCTAACACTTTTCCTCTTTATATAATTATGTTGCCCAATATAGTGTTATCTATATACGGCTTTATACCCTTCGCTTCTCATACTTGGTCTATTGGCACAGAAGAACAATTTTACCTTTTATGGCCTTTGATTGTTAAGAGATTTCAAACGAATTACCTACTTGTACTTTTCATTCTAATTATAATCATTCATATGATAATAAGGGGAACACTTTGGACTCTTGATTCAAATTCAGAAGAAAGTCTTATTATATCTCTTAATATTTTTTGGGAAACATTTAGTATTCATACCATGGCAATTGGTGGAATTTTTGCAATACTTTATAAACAAAAGAGCATATTGCTAAAGATTTTATTGAATAAGTGGTTTTTCTTATGCATTACAATGATTGCTTCTATAGCAATATTAAAAGGTCAATGGGTTTCTTATATTCATAAAGAACTATATGCAAGTATGTTTGGAATCATTATTTTGAATTTAGCTGTTAACAAAAACTACAAAAATATTCTTGAGTTTAAACTTTTAAATGAGCTTGGCAAAATTTCATATGGTCTATATATGTTCCACCCTGTTGCTATTTTTATAACAATATATTTTGCAAAACAAATAAATAGTTACTCTAACTGGCTGATATATCCGATATGTATCATGATTTCGATATGCTTCTCGTACTTTTCTTATCATTATTTTGAACGTTTTTTTATAAAATTAAAATCGAGATTCACAGTAGTTAAGAGTTCGTCATAGAATATTGTATTGGTGTATAATTATATATCTGTTGATAAAAAAACACCCCATAATTAAACACTATTCCTAAAAAGGCTGTTACCTTTGTATCAATTAATAATTAAGAACGAAAATTTTAACATTATCTCATATTTTCGGAGTTATAATTCAAAAACAAATTTTATGAATGAGTATGGAAGAAAAGCTGAAAATGCTTCTATTTCTACATTAGGTTTAAGCAACGTGGCCGCTGCTTTCTGGAACTTAGAACCCTCTCAATTAATTGAGGAAACCCTTGTAAGAGGAGAAGGCGTATTAGCCGATACAGGTGCTTTAGCTGTAGACACTGGTGAATTCACAGGAAGGTCTCCAAAAGACCGTTTCATCGTTGAAGATGAAATCACAAAAGATGCTGTTTGGTGGGGAAATATCAACATCAAATTCGATGCTGATAAATTCGACGCCCTCTATAATAGAGTAACTTCTTACCTTTCAGGAAAAGACGTTTACGTTAGAGATGCTTATGCATGTTCTTCTGAAAAGTATAAAATGAATCTTAGAGTAGTTTCTGAATTCCCATATTCAAGCTTGTTTGCTTCAAATATGTTTTTAAGACCTACTGCTGAAGAAATAGAAAATTTCGAAGCTGAATGGAACATCATTTGTGCTCCAGGTTTTATGGCTGATCCAGAAATTGACGGTACACGCCAGCACAATTTTGCAGTAATGAACTTTTCTAAAAAGTTACTACTGATTGGGGGTACAGGATATACGGGTGAGATTAAGAAAGGAGTTTTCTCTGCTTTAAACTTCATTCTACCACATCAAAAAAATGTTCTACCAATGCATTGTTCTGCTAATGTAGGGCAAGATGGAGATACAGCTGTATTCTTTGGTCTTTCTGGAACAGGAAAAACAACGCTTTCTTCTGATCCTAATAGAAGATTAATTGGTGACGATGAGCACGGATGGGACGACGATTCCGTTTTCAACTTTGAAGGCGGATGTTATGCCAAAACAATTGATTTGAGTGCTGAAAGAGAGCCTCAAATTTATGATGCTATCAAATTTGGAGCATTATTGGAGAACATTAACTTTAAGGATGGAAGTTCTGAAGTTGATTACGAAAACAGTGAAAAAACTGAAAATACAAGAGTTTCTTATCCAATTCATCACATTGACAACATTCAACCAGGTTCGATTGGTGGAGCTCCAAAAAACATTTTCTTTTTAACTGCTGATGCTTACGGAGTATTGCCTCCAATATCTAAGTTAACAGCAAGTCAAGCAATGTACCATTTCATTTCAGGTTATACTGCTAAGGTTGCAGGAACTGAAGCAGGTGTTACAGAACCACAAACAGCATTTTCAGCTTGTTTTGGTGCTCCTTTTATGCCTTTACATCCAACAAGATATGCTGAGATGTTAGGGGATAAAATGGAAAAGAACAGCGTAAATGTTTGGCTAATCAACACCGGATGGTCAGGTGGCGAATATGGTGTAGGATCAAGAATTAAATTGAAATACACAAGAGCTATGATTACGGCTGCTTTAACCGGTAAGCTAGATGCTGTAGAATTTAATACACACGAAATATTTGGATTAGCAATGCCAACTTCTTGCGAAGATGTCCCAACTGAGATCTTAAGCCCAAAAAACACTTGGGAAGATAAAGCTGCCTACGACAAGAAAGCAAATACATTGGCTGAAGCATTCGTTAACAACTTCAAAAAGTTTGAAGAATTTGCTAATGAAGATATTATGAACGCCGCTCCGAAAATTTCTCAAGAAGCTTAATCACTTCATCAAATAAGGTTTAATTTCGAAACCGTTCCGAATATTCGGAACGGTTTTTTTTTCAATAGATTTAATATGCTTTGTATTCACCATCATTCCACAGACCCTTATTTCAACATTGCTACTGATGAGTTTATTTTCAAGAACCTCAAAGAAGATTGTTTTATGCTTTGGAGAAATGATAATGCCATTATTGTTGGTAAACATCAAAATACCATGGCTGAAATCAATGTAGATTATGTAAGAGAAAATGAAATAAGAGTGGTACGAAGACTTTCCGGTGGTGGTGCTGTTTACCATGATTTAGGGAACCTTAACTTTTCATTCACAAGAACAGGAGAAAATACAGAAGTAGTAGATTTTGAGAGATACACTAAACCCATTATTGAGGTCTTGAATAATATGGGTGTAAATGCAAAATTTGAAGGTAGAAATGATTTGACCATCGATGGAAAAAAATTCTCCGGAAATGCAGAGCATGTATTCAAAAACAAAGTTTTACACCATGGCACTATCTTGTATTCATCAGAAATGAAAGACGTTAGTAGGGCCTTAAAAATAAACCCATTAAAATACAAAGATAGAGCTGTAAAATCTATCCCAAAAAGAGTGACAAATGTTTCTAATCACTTGAAAGAACCAATGGAGTTAGATGAGTTTACTCAACGAATAATGGACCATGTTTTAGCAACTTTTGAAGATGCCAAAATGTATGAGTTTAGTAATTCAGACTTGGCTCAAATACAAATAATTAGAGATGAAAAGTATGCTACTTGGGAATGGAACTATGGCCATTCTCCAAAATATAATTTCATGCAAGGAGCAAGAACGCCAGGTGGAACTTTAGAAGTTAATCTGCAAGTTGAAAAAGGTATTATTAAAGAGGCCAAATTCTTCGGCGATTTCTTTGGAATAAATGATATTGCAGATATTGAAGCTGCCTTAATCGATTGCAAACACGGTCAAGATGAAGTAAGATCTGTATTAGCTCAATTCGACTTAAAACAATACTTCCACAAAATGTCTCCAGCTGATATTATGGCTGTATTCTTTTAGCAATTCGAACTAATACTTCGTTATTTTAGATTTAACATTCTGACCATATATTTATTTATAATCAATTCCTAGTAAACTCAATTTAGTTATTTTCAAATTGTATTTTACTTAGCGCAGTAGCACCTATTCTTTAACTTTACGTTTATAGAATGAAAATTAATTCGTCAATCGTTCATCTTTTATTATTGAGCACAATGATATTTCAATAATATCGCCCCCTTGATCTGAAGGTAAATTATTTCACAATGGATTGGAAGGAATTTCGGTCGACTATAATAATTGTAATGTTTCTATGTCATCAGAATCTTTAGTTTTCTGTATGAAGTTCTCATATGGATTAGATACTACTCAAATTATTGGGAGACTACAAAAGCCGAAAAATGGAATTTACAACAACTTCTATAATTTCTTTAGAATTGATCAGCAAAAAAACAGAGAACATAAAATAAACTTGATGCACTTTGCAGGGGGCTATTTAGAAAAATATTAATTAAACTAAAACTATTTAAGACATAATAACTACTATAACATCTCTCTGTTGACTCAAACAAAATCTAAGATGGTGCTATAGCATTTATTAGTAAGCTGAGTTCGGTTTTTCTAAATAATAATCGAACTTAAGTTAGTAAGCTAACAAATCTTTTACGGCTTTTTCTAGGCGTTCTTGAGGTAAAAAGTTAGCTTCTAAGTTCGGGTGAAATGGAACTGCAGTATCAATTGAAGCAATCCTTTTTACAGGAGCATCCAAATACTCAAAGCACTGATCCGCTATTTCAGAAGCGAGCTCGCCTCCTATTCCTCCAAACATGGTATCTTCATGTAAAACAATTACTTTCCCTGTTTTACGCGCAGAAGTAAAAACAGCGTCCCAATCCAAAGGAACCAGTGTTCTTAAGTCTAATACATCTGCATTTAATCCTTTTTCGCTGACGAGTTTATTCGCCCAATGAACTCCCATTCCATAAGTAATTATGGAAAGATCAGTTCCTTCACAAAGCAAATTAGCCTTGCCAAAAGGGATGTTATAATATCCCTTCGGAATTTCCTCTTTGGTACTCCTATACAATGCTTTGTGTTCAAAAAACATGACCGGATTTGGATCTTCAAATGCTGTTAACAACAATCCTTTTGCATCATATGGATTTGATGGATACACAATTTTTAATCCCGGAATACGACTAAACCAAGCTTCGGTACTTTGAGAGTGAAAAGGTCCTGCAGCCACACCTGCTCCTGTTGGCATGCGCACAACTACATCAGCGTTTTGTCCCCAACGCCAATGAATTTTAGCCAAGTTGTTTACAATTTGATTAAATCCTTCGGTCACAAAATCGGCAAACTGCATCTCCATCATGGCCTTAAAACCATTGATTGATAAACCTAAAGAAGTTCCAACGATTGCTGCTTCACAAAGTGGCGTATTTCGAACTCTCGATTTTCCGTACTTCTGAACCAGTCCATCAGTTGCTTTAAAAACACCACCATATTCTGCTATGTCTTGTCCCATCAGAATAAGATTCCCATGCTTTTTCATGGCTAACTCTATTGCATCTGCAACAGCATCAATCATTCTCCTTTCTTCTAACTCATTTGAAGGAGCCTGTTCTTCAAAATCGAAATCCGCATATACGTCGTTCAATTCAGTATCCATATCTGCAACAATCACTTCTTCCGCATAGGCCTCTTCTAAGCCTTCTTCAATTTCCAACTTAATTGCTGCTCTTAGTTCAGTAACTTTCGACTCAGTCAGTACTTTCGCGTTCAATAAGAAGTTCTCATAATTGACTACGGGATCTTTTAATCCCCATTCTTCAAATAGCTCATTCGGAACGTATTTAGTTCCTGAAGCTTCTTCATGTCCTCTCATTCTAAAAGTCAAACATTCCAATAAAATAGGACGCTGATTTCTTTTCATTGATTCTTTTAGCTCCGATATTTTCCGGTGTACTTCCAAAATGTTATTCCCATCTACCTGATGAGCCTCCATTCCATATCCAATGCCTTTGTCTATAAATTGCTTGCATCTGAATTGCTCAGCACTTGGCGTTGAAAGTCCGTATCCGTTATTCTCAATTATAAAGATGACAGGCAAATTCCATACAGCGGCAACATTTAAACTTTCGTGAAAATCCCCTTGACTTGTTGCTCCATCACCTGTAAAAGCAATTGTTATTTTTTTGTTTTCTTTTAGTTGATTCGCCAATGCAATTCCATCAGCAACACCCAACTGAGATCCAAGGTGAGAAATCATTCCCACAATACCATGCTCTTTTGAGCCAAAATGGAAAGAACGATCTCTCCCTTTTGTATAGCCAGACGCTTTGCCTTGAAACTGAGAGAACGGGCGATTTAATGGAATTTTTCTACTGGTAAACACCCCTAAATTCCGGTGCATAGGAAGCATATATTCATCATCTAAAGTTGCTTCAGTCGCTCCAACCGAAATCGCTTCTTGACCAATACCCGAAAACCACTTTGAAATCTTCCCTTGACGTAATAGAATCAACATCTTCTCTTCGATCATTCTAGGTTTTAGCAAAGCTGCATAGAGATCAATCAGCTGTTTATCAGTGTAATTTGTTTTATCAAAAACCATCTTCATCTTATCGGTCTATTCTTATGTGAACTAACAAATTTATCTGATTTTAACTAACTTTGGTTCACACTAAAATTGACTTATTAACAGATGAATTGGCAAGAAATTATTGTTGGAATATTAACTGCTCTTGCTGTGCTGTATTTGGTACGTTATTTCTACAAACAAACCCAATCTCACCAATGTGATGATTGTGGACTTATGGATATGAAGAAAAAAGGATTGTTCAAGAAATTGAAATAAATCTTTAAGCTGACTCCGTCTGTCAGGTCTTCGCAAGACAAAAAGAAAGAGAAAATTTATCAGGCATTTTATATCTTCACATTTCGAACGAAATAGCAAACGATGAAAATCCCTTCGATCAATTACTTATTAGAAAATGCAAAAAAAGCATTTTTACGCTTTTATCTTAGTATTATATCTGCAGTTCTAGCAGTTTCTATTTCAATATACTTAGTAGAACATTCTGACGATGTTGTTACGCTTTTCCCTTACATCAACTTATTGTTAAGTACCTCATTAGGCATCCCACTATATTTCTCAGTTAGTATTTTATTAGAGAATAGACCCCTTAAGTTGGTTAAAAAAATAACGATTTATGCCATTACAACTCTTCTTTTAGTTGCCATCTATTTTTCATTACCCAAATCAGAGTTAACCAACAATACAGATGTTCCTTATATCCGGTATACATTGTATAACTTAATTGCTCACTTAGTTGTTTCCTTTATTCCTTACTTGAAAACGGCTCAACTAAATGGATTTTGGAATTACAACAAAGCTTTATTTCTTCGCTTCTGGAGTGCCGCCCTTTATTCATCTTTTCTATACATCGGAATAATAATAGCCCTTACTTCATTAAAATTATTGTTTGATATTGATATACATGAAGAGCTTTACTTCGAAATTTTCATCTTTATTATTGGCATATTTAATACCTGGTTCTTTGTTGCAGGAATTCCTGATAATTTAGACGAATTAGATACTGTAACTAGTTACCCTAATGGACTAAAAATATTTACACAGTACATTTTACTCCCATTACTTATCCTCTATTTGGTTATTCTATATGTATACGGAGCCAAAATAGTAATATTAAGTGACTGGCCAAAAGGTATCGTCGCTTATCTAATTTCAGGAGTTTCAACCTTAGGAATATTTACCTTGTTACTAATTTACCCTTACGGAAAACTCAAAGGGAACACTTGGATTCAAAAATTCACCTCCCTTTATTACTATTTGCTCTTCCCACTTATTGCCTTCTTATTTATTGCAATTTTCATCAGAATAAATGATTATGGAGTTACGATTAATAGATACATCATTGTTCTTTTAGGGCTGTGGTTAACACTGGTCGCTGTCTATTTCTCCATTAATAAAACCAATATAAAATTTATTCCGATCTCACTAGCAATCATTTTAGCCTTAATGTCTTTTGGTCCCTGGGGTATGTTCGCTACTAGTGAAAGAAGTCAGGTTGAACGATTAAAGAACTATCTAGTAGAAGGAGGAATCCTAGTCAACTCCTCTATACAAAATGCACCAAACTGGACATTAGATTCCAATACTCAATACTTATCAGTACCTGAACTTAAAAATTGCGAAAAATTATCTGATTCAGTACATAACGAAGTTGTGTCAATTATCGAGTATTTAGAAAGTAGCCACGGATTCGGTAGTATTCAAGCTTGGTTTCATCAAGATATTGATTCAATTTACAAAAGCTTATTAGATTCTAATCCCTATTTAGAAACAGACTTATACATAAGAAGTATGGGACTCGAAAACACGCATTACGCTTTAGCTAGCAAAGAGATTAAGTCTAATATGCTAGGTCGACAATACTTCAAATGTTCAGGTAAAAACGCTAAACTCAAGCAAGTTTCAGGATACGATCTTTTTACTGAGTTTGATATTCGAATTCATTCTAATGACCCTAATATTCATAAGGCAGTTTTCCCTTTTGAAGAAAATCTGATCTATATTAACCATACAGACAGCCTAGCTACTAGTCTTCAGATTCAATACAATGATAGCTTGCTTTCTTTCCAATTAGAAGATCTTTTAAAACGTATTTATGACGAAAACATTAATACCGAGGCTAAAAATTTTAGGGCAATTCGAGTAGTGCTTAACTCAAAAGATAGAATTTTAATTAATAAATCTGAAAACCTAGAGATTAAACTAATTATTGACCATTTGAGCTTCTTTGAAGAGAATGATTTAGTTCAACTGGATTACATTAGTGGAGACCTTTATTTAAAACTTATCGAATAATAACTACAAACATGCTACACGGAACACATAACGCCATTGACGATCCAAGAAATGAGGAGATCTTAATTTCTATCAATGGAGAATTATTTAAAAGAAACGAAGCTAAAATATCGGTTTTCGATAGCGGCTATTTAGTTGGAGATGGAATATGGGAAGGTTTTCGTCTCAAAAAAGGAAGCCTTGTTTTTTTAAAAGAACACTTAGATCGTTTGTGGCAATCGGCAAAAGCTGTTCACCTTATTTTTCCTTTTACTAAGGAAGAGTTGGTAGCCATGATTTGGAAGACATTAGATGCCAATGGAATGAAAGATGGCGTTCACATTCGATTAATGATCACCAGAGGAATAAAAAAAACGCCATCTCAAGATCCACGATTGACCATTAGCGGTCCTAATGTGGTGATTATTCCAGAGTATAAAAAAGCAGATGAAAGCACTAAAAAGAAAGGAATAACTCTATTTACCTCTAGCGTTCGAAGAGGCTCTCCAGATTATCTAGATCCAAGATTGAACTGCCACAGTAAATTGCACGAAGTACAAGCACTGATTCAAGCCATTGAAGCTGGATACGATGAGGCCTTAATGTTAGACATTCATGGTTTTGTATCTACCTGCAATGCCACCAACTTTTTTATGGTGAAAAACAATGAAGTGTGGACATCTACAGGAGCCTATTGCATGAATGGAATTACGCGTAGTAACATCATCAAAGTGTGTCAAGAAAATAACATCCCATGTCATCAGAAAAACTTCTCCTTATTCGACGTTTACGATGCAGATGAAGCTTTTGTCACTGGCTCTTTTGGTGGAGTAACTCCTGTAACTAAAATAGATGGAAGATTGATCGAGAATCGACAAGATAGTTCTATGACTCAACAGTTATCAGAATTATACGATCAACTGGTCTCTAAGGAAATTAGCAAGTAATATGGCAAAAATCAAGCGCATTTGCATGTGGTCGGGGCCACGAAATATTTCTACCACCTTGATGTATTCTTTTGCTCAAAGAGAAGATACTCAGGTATACGATGAACCTTTATACGCCCACTATCTTTCGCAAACTTCTGCCAAGGAATATCACCCAGGAACTGCAGAAATCTTAGAGAGTCAAGAAAATGATGGAGAGAAAGTGATCCAAAGCATGCTTTCCAATAAAATAGCTCCTGTACAGTTTTACAAGCAAATGACGCATCATTTATTGAATTTGAATCGCGATTTTTTAAAGCAGGTTAACAACATTTTACTAACGAGAGATCCAAAAGAGATGCTTCCCTCCTATGCTAAAGTGATTGACAAGCCAACGATCGATGATGTAGGTTATCGTTTGCATTGCGAATTAGTTGATTACTTTGAACTGCATCAGATTCCATTTACTGTGATTGATTCCAAGTCTGTTTTATTGAACCCTAAGCAGCAACTCCAACAGTTGTGTCAAAACTTGGACATGCCTTTTGATGAAAACATGCTGCATTGGCAAAAAGCAGCTCGACCCGAAGACGGAGTATGGGCGAAGTATTGGTACAAGAACATTCATAACTCTACTGGCTTTATGAACTACAACCCGAAAACGGAAGCTTTCCCCGAGCATTTAAAGCCTTTGTTGGAAGAATGTATGCCTTATTATGAACAATTGAAAAGGCTAGCGATTTGAGCTGTGTTCGGTTCTTCTTAATAATTCAGAACGTAGATAATAAGTGAGATTTAATTAAAATAATAGCGAGCTTAAGTTAAAAAAGCAATTATAA
>JAESST010000279.1 GCA_016763995.1 Flavobacteriales bacterium
AGGTTTTTAATCATTCCATTTTTTCCATTAAAGAAGTCTTCGTATAGAAAGGCTCTAGTACCCTCTTCATCTTTAGCTAAGGGATAATTGGCAGGAATTTTAGTTTCAAATATTTGTAGGTTTTGTAGACTGAAGTCAGGTTCACATCTCCATATAATTTATTGCTCGGCAGATCGTTTTCTAGCTCGCAAAAGCCTTCAACTTTAAACATTTGCATGGCCTTTTTATCTTGCACATAGGCATAATCATCTGCTTCGTATTCCACCTTTATTATTCCTCCTGAAGGCAAGGTAATTGCTGTTAAATTCCATGCTGCAGCATTACGATCTGCATCGTATCTACCGTTTTGATAAACTTGAGAGGTATAGGGGAATTCTGTATTGTTTGGAGTTCCGGTATTGGCTTGATAACTCCCCCATCGATCATTTTCATTTCTCTGGTAATCAGGATTAACCAACTCTCCATTAAATTCCCCATAAGCAAATTCATAAGGAGAAAGCGTTCCTCGTTGTGAATTTCCATAGGTAAAATAAACTTTCTCTAGGGTTAATTTACCTGTTTCGGAACCCGTATTCTCATTGTTTGATACCCCCGCACAAAGATTATAGCTATATTTAAAATGCACTGTTTTGATCGGCACCGGATTCGCATTTTCTAATTTGTCTTTTTTTGAATAAAGTCGAATCTCTTTTAACCTCTTGAGAGACAAACTACCTGAACCAATTCCTCCTCTCCTACTTTTTACTCCTTTACCGTCATGCCTATCTTCCAATTCGAATTCAGCAATGTGCGTTTTGCTTTCAATGGAATGCAAGTACTTGATTTCTTTTTCTCCGTACACATAAATTCCTTTGTTATCGCTCACATTTGAATTTGTTTTGGTTTTGAATCCTTCATTGAGTGTTGCTTGTCCTTCTTCAATAGGAGTTCTCCATCGGTGGTTTCCCACTAGTTTAGTGTAGTTGAATTTGGTGTAGCTTCCTAAATCTTCATCAGAAGGGCCTTGCACTTCATCAATGTCTAAATAATCGCTGCTTACAATGGCGGAAAGTAAAAATGCAGTAGGGTAAGCTGGAGTAACTATCTTGTTGAAGTAATGGTCAAGTCCATTAGTATTCTTTTCCGACTCATCTTTGTTCGTATACTGTACTAATTCCCCATCTCCATTATTATCGGTAGCAAAGCTCACTTCTTCTTTAATAAAATTATAAAGGGGGTCGCTGTAAACGTATCTTCTTCCGTCGCCTGAAAAAACGTTAATTTCTGAAAGGTGGTGCGCTTTTCTTGCTGTTGGTGCTTCTGGGTTTTGTTCGTCAAATCGTTCATCGGGAGTCGTTGTTTCATAAGTTCCATCATCTCCTAAACTAAAGGAAGTCCAATCGTAGTTTCGAATAGACGGAAACATGCCATATTTTTTTGCTTCGGCTGCTGTATAATGTACAATGGCTTCATTTCTTGCTTGTCTTATTTTATTCAAGTTTTCTTCTGCTCCGCTCGCTATTTGAGCTCCTTCCTTACTTCCTAATAATTTATTAGTTATATTAAAAGAACTCCCAATCATTGTACTGCTTCCTTCTAAGTTGAAAGAAAGGCCTTCAAATCCACCGAACTTATTAAAGAAGCTTTCATCCGACATCACATTCTTTTCTCCTGACTTTCTAAAATAAACTGGTTCATAGGCCTCTGAAGTTTTTGCGGCTCTAAACTTTAATACCTTCGCCATTGCATTGCCATCTTCCCATTTTTTATTAGAGGTATAAGCAGTGTTAACGGTAATATTAACTCCCCCTTTAGCGACTCCTCCCACCGAAAATTCAGGGCCTACAATAGAAATTCCATCCGTAGTATTGGTACTTTCATTATCAAATAGAGTTCCTACGTCGTTCCGAAACAAACGATAAGACCCGCCAATTTCTTCTCCACTAACTGAAAAAACATCATAAGTGGCAGCCGTTACTGGAAGGTTTTTAACTTCTTCAGAATACCCAATGTCTTTTTCTCGATTAAAATCCAATACAGAATTGGGAGAATTGATTCCATCTTGATAGTACAAGTAGCCGTAAGAAGGGGCTTCTATTACATTATCCCTCACCAATTGTTCTGAATAATAGCCATTCACTCGTGCTTGTCCATCTACACCATAAGCGGTATATCCGATAGATGCACTCACTGAAAAACTCCTATTTTTAAATGAATTACTAATACTAGGGGTGTAGGATGGTGCAGAAAAAGAAACATGCCCGCCTATTGTTTTCAAGACCTCGGATTCTCCTGATTTTTCTTTTTTCGCTCTCTTTCTCTTTGCTTCTGTGTTCGAATCTCCTTTCGCTGCACTGGCACCAAAACTAAGCTCTTGAACTCCTGTTCTAGAATTAAAGGAACTTCCTATTCGTGTTGTTAAACTGGTTGCTTTCTTCTCATTTTCATGAATTTGCTTTGTAAAGCTTACAGAAGGGGATATTCCAACTCCTGAGTTTCCTGCAGAGAAGCCTAAGCCAGCTGTATAACCTGATTTAGAGCCCAATCCTCCAGAAATGCTTGGAGAAACTTGAATGTCTAGTGCTACACCTGAATAATTATTATACTTCGCACTTGCACCAAGCGATAAGCTAAATGGACTAGCACTTTTTCCTGCTGCTTTGGCAGCTTTAATGGCTTTTAATTTTTCGTCACTCACTCCAAAAAATTCAATTGGAACACTCGCTCCCACTCCAAAGGTTCTATTGGGTTTCATGTGGAAGGTTTTCACAACTTCATCCCCTCTAAAATCATCGGGAATTCCTCTTACATTTCGGTTAATTACTCCTGGGTTAATGTTCCATCCTAAACCGACCCAGCTAGCTTCTTGTTCCATGCTAATGCCAGATGAATAACTTAAGCCAATAGGATAGCCTCCAACATCCATGAGAGGAATGTTGTATGAAAAATTTCCTGAAAAGGGATCGACCAATTCACTTACTCCTGCTGGAGTAAAACTTTGTGTTTCAGGTTGAGAAGGACCACCTGTTAATGCAAAGGCTACTGTTGGGAAAAACACTTGAAATAAAAATGCGAATAGCATTGTTAAAGACAGTGGTTTAAAAATCAATGATTTTCTATTCATGAGGCTTTTAAATTTAAAATAGGCGGGTGAAGGATCTTGTTTTGGTCGAAATTGAACTGATGTGTTCCTGTTTGAAAAACTTCGTCTTTAAAAAAGACTTGAACGTCGCTTTTTAATTGGGAAGGGATAGAAAAATGAACGTGCACTAAAATTTCATTCTTAATTCCCCGGAAATTTTCATAGTGAGAGAATGAAGGCTTGATCTGTTCTGGCACTTGAGCATAAAATAACCGCTCCATCTGGAACTCTAGCTGCTTGATCCTTCCTTGATACGATTCTTGAGAGCCCAAATTTCTTTTCAAGAGCTCTTCTTGTTCAGTAGTACTTATCTTTAGTTGAAAACTGAGGTCAAGAATAGAATCAGCTTCTTTAGCAAACATTTTATTTTGTTGAAGAGCCTGCGGTAAGTATACAAGTTCAAAAACAAGTCCTTCTTTTTCTACTGTTTGCAGATATCCTGATTCCTCAGAATAAATCCATTGACGGTACTCTGCCACTGAATCAAAAGAAGTCTTCTCCTGACAGGACACTAAACTTAAAAAAAATAGAAATCCAATAATCGTTCTCTCCACGGTTAATATTGAGCATTGAAAATTAATGGTCAGTAAGTATCAGAACAAGAGGAATTTCTAGATTCAACATTTATTTAGCTAAAAAAATTAGATCTTAGGTATGAATTACTTTAAGAAACTCCAATAATTAAGGAACAGCAAGAGAAATAGCTCGTTTTTAATTTATTAACAATTGTTAAGAAATGAACTTTTATGATGCAAAATCACCTTAGTGAGCCCTCTTATGAAGTTCATTTCCTCTATTTGTCGAAAAATTGAAATGATTCGTGGTCCTTTTTTCCTTATTGATGTGCAAAAGTCTGCTCTCTTTCGAATGAATAATTACGAATGTTTAATTATGAATTACGAATGTTTAATTGTGAATTATGAATGGAGAATTACGAATGTTTAATTACGAATTACGAATGTTTAATTACGAATTACGTTTAGATTGTCATTGCGAGGAACGAAGCAATTTTGATGATGAAAAACGGAAAAAACACGTTGACTTACAAAAGATTGCTTCACTCCTATTGTCATTCGCAATGACGGTTAGGAATAGATTACCGCGTTCCTATGATCATTCGTGATGATCCAAAATGTACATTGAGTGATTTTATAGCGCCTTTCGATACAAAAATTGTACATTGAGTATTCCGAAGTATGAGGAATGTATC
>JAESST010000280.1 GCA_016763995.1 Flavobacteriales bacterium
ATCAAAAGCTTTTAGGGCATATTCGCTATAAGCCGTTGTAAATACAATTTCAAAATTGATGTCTTCCGGATCGAAAAAGTCCAAAAGTTGAGTTCCTGCATAACCCGGCATTTCTACATCGAGAAAAACCAGATCTATCTTATTCTTATTGATGGAAGCTACTCCCGCCGCCAAATCTTCGGCTTCGAAAAGCTCAGTTACTTTCGGACAGTTTTCCGTTACAATCGTTTTTAATAAACTTCTTGCCCTTGTTTCGTCATCAACAATTAAAACTCTCATTCTTCAAAACTAAGTATAGCAATTCAAAAAGCTTCAGTCTGCCGAAATACATTAGAACTCCAACAGACTGAAGCCTATTAAAATCAATTAATTAAGGATTCTCCTCCCTGTTCAAGGCCAAGCGCTCATCTGAATTCACCACTCTGTTATAAACTCGAATATCGTCTAACTTTCCATCTAACTCTCTTAAAATTACAGGACCGGAATTAATGCCCGAACCAAGACTCCAATAGTTAATTTTAGGAAAATTGATGTTTGAAAAATTGGTAATAGTATCCCTACCCACTAACTGATTGTCTAAAAACAAGGACAGCTCAGCCTCTTCTTGTTGAACTAACACATGGTACCATTTTTTTGCCACTAAAGTTTGCGATGTAACTCTTGCATAAACGGCCGAAGTATTAGAACGTAACGAGCAAATCAACTTATCATTAACCGCCATATCTAAGCCACCTTGCTCTGCGCCTTGACTCGAAAAGCGAGAAGTAATGGTGTATTGAGGAATTGTTGATGCCAAGGTGTCTAAAGAAAACCAGTAAGAGAAGGTAAAATCTTTTCCAAACTCAATAAGACTATCCTCAATGGCAGCATGCTGATTGTTGTTTAAACTGTCAAATTCAAGTGCTAGATTGCTGTTCCCGAATCGATCATCTGAAAAATTAAGCGTTCCAGTTCGAGTCATTTGAGGGAAATGATTGCTTGCATCTACATAGTTTAGGTTTAACTTGTAGTGTGCTACTAAACCAGATTCAAGGTTTACATTGCTTGTTGTTGGGTTGCTAGGTGTTGGATCTGAATCATCGTCTTTACTACAAGCAAAAAGAACCATGGATACCAATAAGCCCATTAAGGCAAAGCTTAGATTTAATTTTGTTCGTGATTTCATTGAGTTTGTTTTAAATTTTCATTCAAATCAATGAAACTTCTAAGAGCTATTTGTAACAATCTGCCCAAACTGGAGCTTTGACTTCTGAATAGAGGACTTGAGTTGTTAAAGCTTTTTATGGAAAAATCTATTTCTCTAGCCTAATCCTTACAAGCGTTCCTTCTGCTTTACCAAACTGATCTTCTAAATCGCTATACTGAATTGAAATGTGAAACGATCTTTGTTTATTTAGTAATTCAACACGCTGTTGAATGGCTGAACTCGCAAAAGATTGATGCGATTTATTTCGCAATTTATTTATTTGTGCTGAAGCAGCCCGGCCTACCCCATTGTCTTGAATAAGTATTTCCATACCTTTATTTCGCTTCTTAAATTCTACTTTTAAGAGCCGATTCTTTTTCTTGTGCAGCAATCCATGCTTTAGGGCGTTTTCGACAAAGGGTTGTACCAGCATTACTGGGAGTTTAGTACCTACAACATCTAGCTTCGGATCAAGCTTTAGTTCGCATTGCAAGCTATCTTCAAAACGTACCTGCTCCAAATCTAGATACATTTGTAAGCTTTCCACTTCTTCTTCTAAGCTAATCTCCTCTCTATTGCTAAACAGAAGGTACTTTCGCATTAAATCAGCAAACAAGCCCAAATAATCGCTCGCCAATTCTTTGTTGTTGTTGATAATATAATCTTGTATAGAATTTAACGCATTAAAAATAAAATGGGGATTCATTTGAGAACGCAAAGCCGTTAATTGTGAAAGTGAAAGTTGCTTTTCAATTTCTTTCTTATCTGCAATTAAAGCGTTTCGGCGATTGAGAACCCGAATTCGAATAAGAAACACTCCACTCACAAGAAAAACAATCAGAATTACCATTAGGGAGTAAAACCACCACTTCTGATAATACGCTTGATCAATGTAAAATTGCACGCTTTCTAGTACGCTTTCAACTCCATCTTCATTTCGCACTTTTAATTGAAATTCATATACCCCTGGAGGAAGTGCATTAAAGCGAACTGTTTTTTCAGTGCTAGAACGAAGCCTCCAAGTGGAGTCTAGGCCGTTTAATCTGTACAAGAAATTAAAACTTCCCCTGCTCCTGTTGGCCACTCCTGTGTAGCTTAGCTCAATGGTATTTTTTTCATATGAAAGCTCATAACGATCTAACACCAATCTATCTTTATCGTTAACAGAAATGGCTTGAATACCTACCAGTGGCGCTATTGTATTTTTATAACTATAGTCTACCGAAAAAACAGCAAGGCCATTAGAAGTCAATGCATAGATGGAATCTTTATAATAAGCGATATCAACGATTCGATTAGATGGCAAACCATCAGAGGTCTTAATCCAATCTTTTGCCTTTGTTGCTCGCTCGTATTTTAAGATTCCCTTGTTGGAGGAAAGGTAGATCATCTTATCTAAATCAATGAGCTTCTTTATTCCAAAATTGAATGTTCCAATCAGTTCTACTTTAGGATAATCGATGTGCAACAGCTCTCCTTCCACTGTACTGCATAAAATGCCTCCCCTTTTCGCGCCCACCAAGCTCGAAGCCAAAATTGCATTCCCCTTATAGCGAATTTCCTTTTCCTCAAAATTTGAGTACACAAACAAGCCATCCATAAAGCTAACATAGGCGCTTGTGTCTTGCCGATCGTAAAAATTAAACTGCGAGCGTTGCCCTCTTAAATTCACCAAAAAATAGTCTGCTTTTACAAAATTGATAGAAGTTTCATGTGTTAATTTTAACGCAGTAAGTCTGGCACTTTTCTCTTTTTCGAATAATCTTATTTGTACTCCCCCAGAACCGGATACTAATGCAATCCCCTTTTCTATAAAGGAAATCGATTTAGTATCTAGATAAAACGGATTCTTTGTTGTGCTTTTTGAGAGAAAAGAATAGCCACTTGAAGTCTGAGCAAATCCAAGTTCTTTTCGAAAGGAATTAAAGTAAGCCCCTTCTGTATTGTCTTTAATGTCTCCTATCACTTCTAGGCCTTTGCCTTTATTCTGCAATACAAGCCCTTGCTCTGTAAAAAAATAGATTCCTTGCTTTTCAACCGACAACATAGAACTCAGCTCATAATCCGCTTCATTTTTTATGCTTAATACCAAAGATGATGGAATTTGAAACACACCATTTCTCAAAGTTGAAACCCAAACAACTCCTTCTTTATCTTTTAGGATGAATGAAACCTGTTCTCCTTCTAAAATGCCATCGTCGTAAACTTTATTAAACTCATTGTCGAACAGGTGAATTCCCCGATTGGTACCGCACCAATGATTATCCTCGTCAAAAAAATAACTTAAAATATCTTCGTCAACAACATGAAAAGTAGAAGAGTCAGTCCTTTTTGAAGAATTGAATTTTAGTTCTGACCATACTCCCACTTTATCCTTATAAGAATTGATTACCAAAACGGATTGATCTGAAGCAAACAATTGAATAGATTTCCACGGGATATGTTTACGATTTCCAACAATATTTATCGCCGTCTCTAGCCTTAATTTACCTTTGTTCGTATAGCGATAAATAGAGTTTCTATGTTTAAAAAACAAATCATGCTCATCGCTTATCAATCGATTGGTAAAAAAAACTCCTCTTAATTCTTTATCATTTGCATTCAATAAAAGGGAGTCTCCTTCCATTTGTAATGGAAAGCTCAATTCTTTTGATTTGAAATCAAACTGCAACAAACCTGAATCACTTGTTATATAGACCTTAGGGAAGTGACTCACCGAATAAGAAAAAATGGTGCTCACAAAATCTTTTAGATCGTAAAATAACTTGAGGGAATCATTTTCTAAATAAAACAATTGGGAAGAAAAGTTTAAACACCATATTCTACCCTGCTCATCTTCTTGAATACTTGAGTATTCATAAAGGAAATTCGCATTATAATAACGCTTTAACTCAGTTCCTGTCCAACAATACAAGCCATCGTCGGTTCCCATCCAAATTTTCCGATCACTGGCTTCAAACAAATGATATACCGTAGAGCTCATTTCTTCCGAATGAGAAAAAGGAAGTACCTGTGGAACCTGAGAAGCAGCTGTAAATAGGAACATACTGCAACAAAGAAATAGGAATAGACGGAGGTATAACTTCACAATTGATTTCGACAAGAAGCTAATTTCAAAAATAATGAACAAAAAGAGCTTTATTTAGTTGCTAACTTTGTAGGCTTATTTATGGGGTTGTATATTCTATAAATAGAAGGAGTATCTTCATTGTACTATATATAGTACTTACATAGAACAAAAATATCTTCAGGAGCTAGTGTAAATGGAATAAGCAGTATTTGAGTTCTATCATCATTAGCTGTAGACCAATATTGGTTTACCCAATAATTGAGCTATGATAATTCGAATAATGTTTTATGTAGAACCACTCATCGGTAGATCACTCTCTTGTTTTGCAAGTAAATTTAAATGTGATTCCAATCCAAAATTTGTCTGAAGTGGCAAATGACACCTTTTTTCTTCACTCCTTAAACAGGCATTCTATATTTATTTTATAAACGCTATTCTTGATTGTGGTAGACATAAGCATTTTAGCGACGAAACTAGTAATTTTGTAGATTAAATGAGATAATATTTCTATTAAATTCAAATTTCCTAATTTTATAGCCTTAACCACCTCATATAAGTATGGAGTTAAAATCCTTGGATTTTTTATTTAGGCACTTTGCTGAAGAGCAAATGCACTTTTTATATACTGGAGAATTTAGTGATGAACATACTGATGATTTCATTGAATTAAATAATCAGCAATATAATGCTGCCGAAGAGTTCAAGAAATCGCAGCGAAAAGCAGGGTTTTTAATTGCCGAATGTTTCCAAAACATAGTTAGGCACAATGATCCATCTCATAAGGACAGTTATTTCCATGTAAAAAATAACAATGGATTATTCACCATAATTTCAGGAAATACAGTTAAGAATGAAATAATCCCCTCGTTAAAAAAACAATTAGAGCAATTAAATAGACTCACTTCTGAAGAGCTTAAAGAAACTTACCGAAAGATTCTTGTCAATGGAGAAATGTCTAGTAAAGGAGGTGCAGGTCTTGGCTTGATTGAAATGGCGAGAAGGTCTAAAAATAAATTGAATTTTGCCTTCACAGAAATTGACTCGAATAAGTCATACTTCTATTTTAGATTACACTTTAACATG
>JAESST010000281.1 GCA_016763995.1 Flavobacteriales bacterium
AAATTAATTTTACAATAACAGGCCGATTTTTCAGTTCCGAAAAGTTAATACTTTAGTTGATTAAGAGCTGCGAAGTTTCCTTCGCAGCTCTTAATCAACTAAAGTATTAACTTTTCGGAACTGAAAAATCGGCCTGTTATTGTAAAATTAATTTCCGATTAACAATTTTATTGCCATCTTGAATAATGATGAAATAAATACCTTTTGACCTTCCTGACAAATCAAAAGGCTTATTGAAGGGATTCGTTGCATTTGAAATATTTTCATTAGAAATTATTCTTCCATTTATATCTCTGATTGTAATGTTCACAATAGAATTATTGAATCCAGATGTTCTAATTTCAAACTGACTGTTTGTTGGATTAGGGTAAATCTTGAAAGTCGCTTTTTCTGAAACTTCCTTTTTTAAGCCTACTATAAAAGCGCAACCAATTGTATCTAAGTCTGCAAACCTTGCAGGCACTATTTGGTAACCTCTATTAAATGGATTTGAGTTGTCAAACTGTCCACCTATCCCTATTAAAGAACAAAGTGAATCTCCAATTGAAATTGGATAAACTCCTAAACTATCATCTACATCTGTATCTCTGTCTACTCTTACTGTAAGGGTATCACTACCTCTTGTAAACCTTTGATTGTAGTTGTTATTAGCTGAAGAACTAGGATCTAAAGCTGTTATGTTATTAATTTGGATCCATTTAGACTCGGATCCTTCAGAAGGAAAGTTTACAACAATAGGGGTTGGTTCAGTAACACCGGTTGCAATTATGCTAATATCAGTTATCGAACCCAATTGAGTTAATCCGTTAAACTGACCGACTGTTCCTGAAATTGAAACGGAATCTCCTTGTGTTACAACATATCCGTTTAAATCTGTACTGTTAAATACTCCAATACCTTCTTGACTACCTGATGAAAGATCTATTACTGTAAATAAATATCCCCCATTGCCATCTAAGTCAGTGCCCATTACAATACCAGATGTTTGAAGGCTTACACCTGTCGAATCCGCTACTCCACTTGCATCAACTGTATTGATAGTTCCAATTGGATAATAAGGGAGGACTGTAAAACTCAAAGGGCCTCCCCAAGTACTAGAATCTGTAGAACTACAAATAGCTCTAACATAAACATCATAATTAGTTGCTCCTAGTAATCCTGAAATGGTAATAAAGGTGTCAATGGTGGTTATTATTGAAGTTCCTGTTCCAATAGTGAATCCAACAACACCGTACTCAACTTCCCACTCTGTAGCACCACCTAATTCAGTCCAACTGACAAGAGCAGTGTCAATACCTAATCCTAACAAATTGAAGAAATTTGGTTCATTACAATTTGGCCCTGCTGTAACATTAATTGTGTAATCTTCAAACGCTCCCCAAATGCTAGTATAACAAGGGGTAATATTTGAATTGTCAACACCACCAATTCTCATTCTATATTGGTCAATAGGAGTAGAAGCCGGAATAAAAAACGAAGCGTTTAAGGTTGTAGGGTTTGCAGATAAAGAGGTCCCGCTATAGACTTCTTCGCCAGCGTCATTAAAGTCAAGATCTTTATTCCAATCGATCCATATTTTAGTTTCATTTGTAAATCCAGTTGCAAATGTAATGTCAACATTTGCAACTGCATTGTTTTGTAAATTGCCAATATACGAAGAGTAATTACCATAGTTTCCTTGTTCTGCTCCTGAAGTATTGTTAACTGTATCAAAAGCTACTCCAGTTATTCCCGAACTATGAACAGATATTGGTGCAGGTGTACAATAGCCCGTATAAAAAGTTAGAGTAGGACGAGCACTAGTATCTCCCCTGCTACAAATAGATCTTACATACCAATCGTAATGAGTTTCAAAAGACAAACCTGTTAGATTAACAAATGTGTCAATTACTAACATATTTGTTCCCGTTCCTAATGTAAATCCTGTTAAACCATATTCAACTTCCCATTGAGTTGCAATTCCAGCTTCAACCCAAGATAAAGTAGCTGAAGAGTCTGTGATATTAGTTGTAGCTAAACTATTTGGCACATTACAGGGTGGGGGAATATATTCGTCCGCTCCGATATCAACTATTGTTGAAGGTGCCATTGGTCTGGAGTCACCATCGTAATCAAATAAAACTCGAACTGTAGAGTCTCCAACATTGTTTGCTAAGACTCCAGATACATGTAAATCTGAGGTTGGAGAATTGTAGTTTGGATCTCCTTCTATTGATTTAATATTTAAAGTCGGCAGGCCTGTGATAAATGCAGGTAAATCTGCATACAGAGTCCCACTAACTCTTGCAACACTAGAACCTAAAGTATTATATAAATTATAATCTAGCATTAAGGTCGTGGGTTGATCCACAATGTCAATAGCATAATCAGAATTACTTGAAAATATGTTATTTCTAATATCAAGGTTTACATCGTCATTAATATAAATACCATAATCTTCAGCGAATGTTGAGTTATGAAAAACGTCAATTTCTTCAATATCATCTAAGTATAATCCATCATCTCCACCAATAATCATATTGTTGACAATTTTAGAACGAGTTGTAGTTGGAATACCAAAATTCAAATCGACTGCATAAATTCCACAGTCTGAGCCTTTTGCGAAATTTTCACTAATGCTGAAGTTCTCAATGTCTGAAACATATATACCATCATTACTTGTATTGTTTGTCGCATTAACACAATAGTTGTTGCTAATGTTTACTGTATCATAACCCCAAACAAAAATTCCATAATCATCTGTATTTTGTGTGGTATTATTAATAATATCTATGTTTGTATTTCTAAGAGATGAGGTATTATTTCCATACGCAGTGATGCCTCTTTCTCCACCTGTAACAGAATTGTTACTAATAGTGATATTATACCCATAAGACCCTGAACTTTGGTCGCTTGTTTCATTACATATATTTATACCTGCAACATCACTTAAAGATCCTGTTTGCATGGTAATTGTACTAGAATCAATAGTAATATATCTCGAACCACCTAAAATATTAATGCCCCAAGTGTCACTTGTACTGCTTGTTGCAATTACAGTCATATTTTTAAAAGTAATATATCTTGCACCATCAAAAGTTACAGTAGAGTTTCTAATGGTTCGATCATGAGAAATTGTAGTGGTAGAAGCTGAGCCTCCATCTATTACAATTGTATTCATTGAGCTAGTACCATTGATATTACCTAATGAGAATTGCTCGTTGTATGTTCCGGCGGCAACATTAACTGTTACAGGGGCTGAAATACCTGCAAAATTCAATCTATATGCTAAATCTGCAAAATTTCCAAAGTTTGTCCCAGCTGTAGCAGATGCAGAATTTATGGTATACGTTCCTGCTAAGGGAGCTCCAGCATAAAGAAAGGAAGTTCCTTTTACCCAAGCACTAGAATCTCCAACTGCACAAGCAGACCTAACGTACCAATCGTAGGATGTCCCAGCCATCAAGCTTGTTAGAATTGTTGGATTTGCAGTGATAACGTTTCTTGTTCCTGTGCCTAATGTAGATCCTAAAGTATCATATTCTACTTCCCATACAGTTGCTGCGTTGTTTTCTGTCCAGTTTAATTCAACCCCGGTTGGTACTGTATTTGTAAATAAAGAGGTTGGCTTAAAACATGATGGAGTGTTTTCAATCACAACTTCATCTAAAGCCATGTCTTGGTTAAAAGTTCCAGTTCCAGTTCCACCAATGGCAGCTCCACCTTCATGAGCAGAGAATCTAAATTGCACACTATCTGTATTATATGTATATGTGCTGATATTAAAATCGTAAAAAGTCCAACCAGCGGGTGTTAGCGTATCAATCACCGTTATGTTAGTCCAAGCGGTACCATTCCAATAATCTACAATTAAACGATTCCATGGATTGAAATTCGTTGCTGTTGATTGAGTAATGTATTGAAAAGTAAGTCTCGGATTAGTAATTCCTAAAATACTTACGGCAGGAGTGATTAAAGACGTTGTGTCAGGATCATCAGAAAAGTCCATGCTAGCATATTCGCCTAAGTTGCCAGAAGCATCTGGAAGAACACTAGAAGGACCAAAGTCAACAGTGTTTCCATACTCCCAAATGTCTCCTGCTGAAACGGATGATTCAGTCCAACCTAATGGCAGAGATCCACTGCTAAAATTCTCATTAAGCACTACTTGTGAAATAGAGCTAAATGATATTAAGTAACTTATTGTAAAAAGTGAAAATATTTTTTTCATGATTAATGATTATTTAGTATAAAAGAATTATAAAGTATCTTTATGTAAAGATACTTTATCTCTTTACATAAAGATACTTTTTGCCATAGTTTTTTTTGTTAGAATTACGTTATGAAAGATGATTTGGTTCTGTTGCATTGATTTGTTGAAAACAAGAAAATATATATTTTTGAGGTAAATGCAGAAATATGTTCAAGCACCATAGATATCCTCGATTAATCATTCTACAAGCAGTGTATTTTAAATTAAGATTTACTTTGAGCTATAGAGATGTAGAA
>JAESST010000282.1 GCA_016763995.1 Flavobacteriales bacterium
GGGCTTCTTAAACAATTAAAGACGACTTTGAAAAAAGAGATGACCTTAATTATTGGGACTAGAGTAATCTATTTCATTTACATGCTAGTTGTTCCATTAATTTTAATGGACATTGCTTGGTGGCAACTACTGATTGGATTTTTAAGCATTCATTTTGTAGCAGGATTAACACTGGCTTCTATTTTTCAGTTAGCACATGTTATGGAAGAATTAGAATACCCTGTTCCAACCGAAGGAAGTATATTAAACCAATGGGCAGTTCATCAATTAAATACTACTTTAAATTTTGGTAGAAAGAACAAGATTTTATCTTGGTACGTGGGTGGATTAAATTATCAGGTAGAGCATCACCTATTCCCTAACATTAGTCACATGCATTACAGTAAAATTGCACCTATTGTAGAGCAAACGGCAAAAGAATATAATGTTCCTTATCACGATCAACCATCGTTTAGAAAAGCATTATTGGGCCATGGCAAGATGTTATATAATTTAGGACATTAAAGAGTTATAAACAATACGATATTACTAAAAAGGTGAAAATGTAAATTTTCGCTTTTTTTATTTTCCAATCTTTAGTTTTTAGAAATTAAACTGATTGTTATGTTATATCGATTTGTACTACTAATAATATTCTTTCTTTCAGCTATCCAACTTAATGCACAAAGCAAGAAGAAAGAGAAGCAGTATGATTTTTATGGAAGAGTCTTTCTTGAGAATGCAAAAGGGGAAAACATTACTGTTAGATTGTACGACGATAATGAAGTTATTTCTGAATACAATACGGATAAGAATGGAAAGTTTGCTGTTGGCGCTCCCAAACTAAAACATTATACGTTAGAGTTTGAAAAAGCTGGATTCGTAACTAAAAGAATGATCATAAATACTAGAAAAGTATTGACATCTAAAAATAGAGTAGAAGATTTTGATTTTAATGTATATCTAATTGAAGAACTAGAAAACGTGAATTACTCAATATTGGACTTTCCAATTGCATTAATTGAATATAAGAAGAGTATAAAAGGCTTTGATTATAATAAAAAGTATACACGACAAATGCATAAAATTCAAAACGAGGTGATCGCAAATGGAGATTCTTTTGTATTTAGTGACTAATTTGTTAATCTAATATTTATTTTAAGAGTCTCTAAGTTCCTTTTAGAGTCATTTGATACAAGCATGAGTTCAATGTTTGTTGAACGATCCAAACCTGCTGTATTTACTTCAACAATAATTCGATCTTTTCCCATTGCTGGAATTACCTTAGAATAGCTTAAGCTAACGTTTTCAAGATTAGAGATGACTTGATAAATTTTTAATTCCCCTTTTCCTTTATTTTCTAGAATGAATCCTCTCTTTATAATATCTCCTTTCCTAGCAACAACTTTGTACTCTTTTCGCACTATTTGAAGTAATGGGCGCTTTTCAATGTTTACTGATGAATTAGGATTCGAACTCTGTATAGCAATAATTTCAATTTTTCGCTCTCGAATAGCTATTGGACTGTATACCGCAGCAATTTTATCATTCTCATCGATCTTACTGTTTACGGCAAATTCACCAAACGGAATTTTATTAATACTCAAGTGCCCTGATTCAATGTAAGAAGAAAACCCCTCATCCTTTAAATAATTAATCAGCTTTGAATTCTTCGAAGCGTTAAGTTCAAATTATAATCAGAATTGGAGAGAGAGCTCGCAAATCCTCTGATAGAAAGAGTAAGCTCATGCCCTTTTCCTAACTCTTCAAGAAGAAGTGGTGTGATTTTATCAAGCTCGGCCGCTCCATCTTTCATGTCGATGTCGAAGAAATTGCTTAAGGCTATTTCCGCTTCTTTTCGTTCAGAATTAGCTAGGGAAGGGAGATAGGCCTGAAGATAGCTCGCCTTTAAGTTCAAATAATTTTTTGCTAATTTGATATAATTACTAGTAGTAGAAGTATCTTTTGAATTTGGGTCGGGCGAGTCGTTATGAAAATAAAGACTGAGTGGAAGAAATTTGTTTAAGGCCTCTTCATCAATTTTTATGATCTCAACTTCTGGTTCAGCTTCTTCTCTTAGAAAGCCGGTCTCATACAAATCATTACAACAACTACTTTCATTTTCGACATTTCCATCAACTCGATTAGAGCTTAAGATGGCTAGTTGCTTATAAGGTTGGAAATAATATTCATTAAAATTAGAGTTTACCTTAGTTCCCAGGTTTTCTGCTGGTTGAAATACCTTTCTTTCTAATTTACTTTGAAATACATCATAGCCTCCAAAACCAATGTGCCAATTAGAACTAAAAAACAATGTTCGACTTGTAACATCGTAAAAAGGAGTGATTTCATTATCCGGAGAATTGATGTCATTTCCTAAATTAACAGCTTTCCCAAACCCAAAACTTTCTAAATTTGACTTCCAAATATCTAGTCCACCAAACCCTTGATTTCGATCTGAAGCAAAATACATAACTAGCTCATTTTCTTCTAGAATTACTTGCGCTTGAGTATTGTTAGAAGTAGTTGTGTTGATGTTCTTATTCAATTTCTTGATATTGGAAACCTTTCTATTACTAATGTTTCCACTCCATATTTCACATTTAAAATTGGTATCACATACAGAGAAGAATATTTTATCTTGAAACAAGCTTGGATTTGATACATGTTTGTTTTCAATAATAATAGAGGCTTTACGATCAAATTCTAACAGTTCGCCTGGGTTCTTATCGTTTAAAGATTTTTGATAAATTCTACTATAGAAATGAGCATCGTTAATCACATTTCCAAGGCCTATACTGTCTGCTATCATAGCTGAAAAATAGAGTTTCCCCTCTGAAATACTTGCCCCAAACTCAGCAAAATCGGAGTTAACAGAACTACCTAGGTTTTTGAGCCTTGTAAATCCATTCGAGGCTTTTTTATAGGCCCATTCATTTGCCTGTTTACTAATGGAGATTTTCTTATACCAGTATCCATCCCGATCAGTTCGGTAGGGTCTTAGCGCTCTATTGTAATATCTTTTTGCTTGTTTATACTTTCCTGAAGAACGGTATGCTTCTGCTAATCCAAAAGGAAGTTCCACGAATACTTTTCTCTGGTCTAAAGCCAATGCTTTTTTTAGGTATCTACTGCCTAATTTATTATTATTGATCGCTGTTAAGCACTTGCCGTATTTATACAATACTTCGACATTATTTGAGTCGATTAGCATTGCCTTTTTATAGACTACAATAGCAGCATAATAATCTTCTCGTTCGAAAATATCGTCAGCAACACCAAGCACAAGGTCAGCGCTTTGAGCTTGTAATTTAATTGTATTCCCACCCAATAGGAGGATGAAAAGTAATGAATATGTTACATAAAGTTTGGACATACTTTATACCTTCTGAAGGTGGGTTTATAATTTCTAAAAATATAAGTTAATGAGAGTTCTAATCCTCCTTGTCTTTGAGATGCAGTTTGTAATTGGGAGGTGTTAATATCATAACTAAGTCCTACATTCCATTGAAAATAGTCTAATCCTGCAGTTAGAATAATAGCATCTGAAGTTCTATACCAGATTCCACCATATATACTGCTGGCGAGTAATGTTCTTTTTTCAAGATGATACCTAAGGTCTGTACCAAAAAGGAGTTCTTTAAAAGCAGATTGAGTAGAGTAAAGGACCGCAGGTAAAAGGTCTAGTTTCTTTTTAAGGTCCAGATCAGCTTTTGCATAAATATTAGTTCTGATATCTAAACCTGAAGAAACCTTCTCGAAACTTTGATTTGGATTAGTCAAATTGAAAAGAGAAATACCGATTTCAATGAGCTTTTTGGGTTCTAAAAAATACTCTAGACCAAAGCCTGTATTCACATTTAAATAGGAAAGGCTATTTCTATCAAAGTTTTCTCCGTTAGAAAGAGTTTGGTCAAATTGTCGACCATTATATTGTGAATCGAAGGTAAAACGATCAAAATTGATCCTTTTGGAAGAGAACCCAAACTGAACACCTGCTTTCCCAACCAAGCTAGAATCGGAGTTTAACTTTTTTAAATAAGCAAAGCTGGTGTTTATTTGAGTATTTGTAAGTCCACCAAGGCCAGCTTCATCATTCATAATCAACAGCCCAATTCTCAAGTTAGGAACTGACTTTATTAAATGGTTCGCCTCTACAGAGGCAGAGAAAGTACGGTAAGGCTCAGAAATAGAGGCCCACTGATTTCTATAATTTGCATTGAAACGATAATCGCCAACAAAACTACCAGTAAGCGCTGGGTTAAGGTTTAAAGAGGATTTATAAAACTGAGAAAAATGGATGTCTTGCGCCCAAGAATGAAGGCCTACAGTAATTGAGAATAGAAGTAAGGAGATATACTTCATTAGCGAATTAATGTTATGTTTCCTTTCCCGATGTATTCTTGTCCATCAAAACAAATAGCTTTGAGTTGATAAACAAAAACACCAGGATCCACTATCTTTCCTTGATAAGTGCCATTCCAGCCTTTATTTATTTCATTGGTTTCGAATACTAATTCTCCCCAACGGTTGAATAATTGGAATTCTATTTCTCTCAAATTTGCACCTCTCACATAAAGTATATCATTTAATTGATCACCATTTGGTGTAAATGCTGTGGGAATAAATATATCCGGTTCAGCACAGTTTATTTCGAAAACTAGAAATCTTCTACGAGCAATTACTTCGCAGGAGGTATTTAAATCGGTAATAGTTACGATATATTCTTTAGAACTATCCAAACTTACATTCGGATTAGGGCTATTTACATTGTCTATTCCGTCTGGTGGTTCCCATTTATAGACCAAATTACTTCCGTTTCTGTTGGTAGATAACTGAGTCTCTTGCCCTCGAAATAAGGAATCAGCTCCCAAAATAATTGCGTCACTAAATGCTGGTAAGTTGACTTCAACTTCTACCGTATCATAGTCTATACAACCTGTTGCACTAGTGGTTTCAAGGTAATAAAAGAGATCACTTTTAGGTGAAATTTCTATGCGTGAAGTGTTTTGTCCACTAATTATACTATCGTTTGGGGCCCAAATATAGCTTAGTGGAGTAGAAGAAACGTTAATAAAAGATTCCAGATTAATGGTATCAAGAATGCAGAAACTTTTAAAATCATCAACATCGATGTCTAATTCTTCAATAGAGACGCTTACAGTATCTATTGCAATACAAATGGATGTTTCGCCTTTTACAAAATAAATGGTGTTAGTTACTGGGTTTATTCGGATGATTGAATCATTGATTGTAGGAATAGGAGAGGAGAAATTGGGTGAATCATCCCAAGTAAATTGTTGTGCAGTGCCCAAACTGTTTCCAATTAGATTTATGGTGTCTCCTAAACAAATTAAGGTATCAGGTATGGATGATATTATAACCTCTCGTAATATTTTAATATTTCTACGAATGGTATCATCTCTCATACATCTGTCATTTCCTCCAATAAGAGTTACTGTGTAATTCCCCTCTGTATTAAAAGGAATTGTAGGAGTTGGGCTTGAGTTGGTCGTGAAGCCATTAGTGCTAAAGATTCTAAATGAATCGACTCCAATAATGGTTGATTGAACTGCTAGGTTATACGGAGCACAAATACTATCAATAATAGGAGCAAGTTGCAGATCATATTGAATATATTCAGCAGTAATACTGTCAAACGCTTCACAGAATTTATTGCTAATTTTTAAATAATAAGTGCTTGAATCATTAGAATTTAAACGAATAAAAGATTGATTTAAATCTCCATTTAAAGTGTCTAAGAATTGTATAGATGAACTCCATTGATAGCCCAGAATGCTGCCTGAAACTGATGCATCTAGATTAAAAACCCCTAAGCCACAATAGAGAGTGTCGTCTGGTATCGAGAATTTAAGGTCATTCTCTAATAGGGTTACCTGTAGAGATGTAGAGTCATTAATCTGGCAGATATTGTTCTCATATCGGAACTGTATTTGATAATTTCCGGGACTTAAAAATTGGACTGAAGGATTCTTTAAGCTTGAAATTGGTATTCCATTTCCAAAGTTCCAACTGAAGGTATCTATATTTTGAACAATACTGTTAAATTGAAAAGGACTGTTCTCGCATAAACTGTCAGAAAGTACGGAAGGACTTGCAGATAGTGGAACATATGTAATTTCTATCGTATCAATCTTTTCACATGCATTAGTAATTGGATTGCTTCCTTCTACATAAAAGCGATTAACTCCAGGTGATAAGTTGACAACAATTATGGAATCGGATAGGTCTGAATTGATCGGAGTGGAAAAGTTTAGGCTTTTAGATAATTTGAAGATTGATGCAAAACCTTTAGTACGGACATTGATGGTGCCTTGACTTGTTGCACAAATTAAGGTGTCATATATAGGGTCGAGGATAATATTATCTGGCCTGACTGTTATTTTTAGATCCAAAAAGTCATCCGAAGCACAGATGGAATCAAATACAATTTGTCGAATGTTGTATTGGCCTGGTTGAGAGAAATAAATTGTGGTGTCTAAGAATGCACTAAGCACTGTATCGCCATAAAAAAACCAAGTGGTATTAGTCGAGCCAACACTTGTGTTGGTGATAACTACAGAGTCTAACTCTCCAGGTATGAGGCATAAGGTTTGTTTGTCAGCATTAAAGGATGCGTTAATCAAAATTTCAAAATCCAATTTGAAAAGCGCATTGTTACATGTACTCGGATTAGATTGATCTGTAGTAGAGTAGGCACCCCTGGTAGGATGATCAGAGTAGGTAGGAAAATCATTGGTAGACATTCCACAAGAAGCACAAACAGAATGATAAATAATGCCATCCTTATCAAACCTACTGGTTCCGCCATCTACATGGTCTGCGCTTGTAGATCCTGCAATGAAAGATGCATACAACAAGCTGTCCACATCTCTGTCAATCACATATAGGTAGAATCCACTTGTGTTTCGAGCACCATAAACAGTATCTCTTTTTAAAGGCATATTGTTTGTTAACCTTTTCAGACGTTCCTGTGCTCTAATACGACCTCCCCAACCTGCAGTGTATATATTTTGACACTTATCCACTAAAAAAGCAGTTGGAGAGATGTTTAAA
>JAESST010000283.1 GCA_016763995.1 Flavobacteriales bacterium
AACACTTCATATTTCTCAAGAAATGCAACGACAGATGCGTGCGGATGGATTTAAAGGTAGACCAACAAAAAGAGATCGAAGAAAATTAGATGGATTTAAATAGTCGATCCTTATCAATTAAGAATTGAGTAGTTGATTTGAACAGTAAAAATCTTTTGAAAAAAGAGGCACATGGAATTATCCATCTCTCTTTTAAGTTTCTTCATCAACTTTTTCATATTCCATCCTGTAGCAGCTAAAAAGGCGTTGATTTGCGGAGAATTGGCTCCATGAAGATAGTTTTGTCCCATTCTAAAATGTTGTTTTAAGTGTCCAATTACAGGTTCTATAGCAGCTCTTCGCCTAAATTTATTTCGTTTACATCGTTTCTGATATTCTGTATCTCGTTTTAAAGGTCTGTAATCAGGAGTAGATATTATCGTGTTTCTGATTTGTTTCTGTCCTTTTCCTCCTCTATCATAAATCAGTTCCTCAGGAGCATAATTTAAGTTCGTGTCTATTTGATCCAATAAAGGCTTAATTGTTTTACTGTCATGAGGATTGCCTTCAAAGCTTTTAATAGCTGTAATAATTAACTCTTTGAAGGTAGTTATTAAGCCCACTTTATTACCAAATTCATACTGTTTATGAGCTTTTCCTTTAGCTATACATGCTGTAAATGCTTTGTGAAGGCTATAGATTTTGTTCTTATCATTTCGTTGTTGAGAGAGAACTTTAGCATAAAGAATAAAGGATTCTTTATAATTTGTCAATTGTTGCTGAGATAATTTCCTTTCTAATTCTCGTATTAATCTTCCTGCTATCGTTTTAATTTTTCTAGTAGAAGACCTTGCCTTCTTTTTGCGTTTGAGATGATTCGAATTATAGGTGTTTCGTAAAAGTTGCTTAGAGGTACGAACATATGTTTGTCGTTGAACTATACCTTCTTTTTGAGCAATAAGATTACAGTGGTCGATAATTCTCTTAGCCAATTTTGCATCTGTAGGAAAACTGATGTTATTTTCTTGCACCGTTGTGTCTGAAAGAACCAGCTTACTTTTAGCTGATTTACCATGTAAAGATACAGAGTAGAAGAAAATCTTTTCGACTCCTTTTTCGCCTATTCGTTTTCTAAAGTGTACGAAATCACTCGGATCGCAGGGAAAGCGATGCTCAAAATGAACCATTCCACAGAAATACTGCATGTATGGATTCATTGCCCATGCATCACACAAAGTCTCATCTCCTAAATTGTAAATGCGTTTTAATAACAAACTTCCTACCATCAAACGGATAGGCATTGAGCGTTGACCTACTTTTGAATAGAGGACTGAGAATTCTTGCTCAAAATATTGCCAGTCTATTTTCTCTGCTAAAAGAATTAATTCATGTTCCATGTTTATGAAATCCTTTAACAAGGGACAGAACATGTTTTTTTGATTTTGATCCCCTGATTTTCCTAACATATATTGCAAGAGTTTAAACACAAGTTAAGCCTTTTCTTGCAATATATGCCTCACTTTTTCAACCAATAATTAAGATTAATTATTAATAACTAGATGATTAAGAAATTCGTAAGGATCGACTATTTAACAAGAAGAGAGTATGATAAAATGGCTGTCCGCTCTGTTGCAGATATTGCCAAAACTACTGGAAATGGCAGAACTCATTCGGTAATTTATACTTTATCTAACGAGAGTCCCTTCTGGAGAATTCTAGAGGGATTTTTTTACGTCTTGAAACCTGAACTCGGTTATTTTTAAGAATTCATAATGTGTTAAATATGACACATTATCAAATGCTACATTAGAATTAATACTTAAAAATTATAATAGAATATTAAAGGAACTAAGAGGCAAGATGCTGTTTTACAAGGGTTCCAAATTCAGTTTGTAAATTAGGATTAACCGCGACAATTTCTTTTCCAAACAACCAATTGTCTTCACTTGAGAAGTCACTAATTACCCCACCAGCTTGCTGTACGATAAAAGCTCCAGCTGCAACATCCCAAGCATGTAAACTATATTCAAAAAAGGCGTCAAATCTACCACAAGCAGTATATACTAAATCCACTGCAGCTGAGCCTATTCGTCTAATACCTCGAGTCGATTTTGCCAAGTCTTTTAGCAGATCAAAATATTCATCCGACTTATGGTAATCGTAATAAGGGAAGCCAGTTGCAATTAAGCTATCAGATAATTGAGCTGTTTTACTGACTGTGATTTTATTTCCATTTAAAAAAGCTGGACTCCCTTTCCAAGCATAAAAACATTCGTCTCTATTTACTTCATATACTACTCCTAATACAATATCATCTCCTTGCTTCAACGCAATGCTAACAGAATAAGTCGGAATTCCATGTAAAAAATTCGTGGTGCCATCTAAAGGGTCAATAATCCAATTGTATTCTTTACCAATTTTTGTAGAAGTACCTTCTTCCGCTATAAAGCCAGCTTCAGGTAAAAAAGCAGATAAATCTTTAACAATACTTTCTTCCGCAGTCTTATCGACATAACTCACCAAGGAGTTGAGTGATTTTGTTTCAATGTCCTGTTGGTTTACTTTACTTTCTTCTACTTTAATAAAGATTCCAACTTCTCTTGCAAGTTCAACTACATCATGACATAGTACCTCTAAATCTACTTTCATGCAGCGGCACTTTGAGGAATGTATTTTGTTTTATTTTTGGAGAAATAAAGCATTCCAATAATTCCAAAAATGAACATTCCAACAGCAATGAGCTCTGCTTGTGTAGCTTCAATTCCTAAGAAATGATAATCAGGATTGATTCTGATTTTTTCTATAAAGAAGCGCTCAACTCCATTAAATGCAAGATATAAACTGAACATGATACCCGGGACCATTAACTTTTTTCTCAAGCTCCAAAGAATTCCAAAAATAATGAAGGCCATTACCGTTTCATAAAAAGGAGTAGGCCAAGCATTCCCAGTGAGGCTTTCTAATCCCATAGAATGAAAATCTTGCTGTAAATCAATTCCTAAAACGTTGTTCGGATAATTAAAAGCCCACATCCAATCTGGTAAAAAACTTAAGGATTCGGGCTTAACACTATCATTTGGCATCCCCCAATCTCCATCTCCAGCTAGCTGACAACCAATTCTTCCGATTCCGTATGAAACCATTAATGCAGGAGCGCAGGCATCTGCAACATGTATCCAAGTCAATCCGTTTTTTGTAGCATAATACAATACTGCACCGCCGCCCACAATTAGTCCGCCATAAATACTCAATCCACTGAAAGAAATAAGCGCATCAATCGGGTTAGACATGAACTGATCTAGGTTTTCTAGATTGTGAAATAATTTTGATCCTAGAATTCCAGCAATTGCCGCAATCATAGTCATGTTTCCTACCATTTCATAAGGTCTCAACTTTTGCTTGATAAGTTTGGGTTCAGCTAATTTTTCTTTGTCTTTCTCGCGGTATTTTAAATAAGCAAAAATGGCTGCGCCGATTAATCCTCCAAGAAAATTTCCTTTAGAGGAGAATAAAAAAATTTGTGGATTTTCTACTAAGGCAGCGTAGTCAAAAAAAGCTTCTAATCCTTTGAATCCGATTAAGAATCCCATAAAGCCATTGCTTACCAAATCCCACAAGGAAGCTTTCTCGCCTACCATTACTTCAATGGTGGTAGCTTTTAACCAGCCTAATCTTTCTTTTCTCTTTAGTTCAACAGTAAAAAAGTAAGCCGCAGTTAAGAAACCAAGTGCAACAAAAAAACCGAAAGTAGGAAAGGGGAGAGGAATATTAATGCCGAGTAAGTCTCGGAGCATATCGGATAAAGTTGGATACATCATTTTATTTTGAATTTCAAAAATAAGCATAGCAAATTGCCCCTTAGTTACTACAATGCAGAAGTTTTCATCTGTTCATTATAATTTTTTAAGCCAGATGTTATTTGATTACTTAAATTGATTGTTGTCGACTTTTTGTTTCAGCGTATTTTATAATTAGATGAGGAATGGTAACTTGGCAAAAAAAGAAGTGTCGAGACTTTTAGCCATAGACTACGGAGGTAAACGAACCGGTATTGCAGTTACAGATACGTTGCAAATCATTGCGAGCGGCTTAACAACAGTAGAAACAAAGAAGTTACAAGCTTTTATGGAGGATTACCTCACAAAAGAGGAGGTAGAATGTGTTGTGGTTGGTCAAGCGACTAGAATGAGCGGTGAGCTTTCTGATATTGAACAGCAGATAGTTCCGTTTATCAAATTTCTAAAAAGACGTTTTCCTCAGCTAAAGATAGAAAGAGAGAATGAGCGGTTTACTTCTCAAATTGCACTCCAAAGTATGATTGATGGAGGCTTGAAGAAAAAGAAACGACAAGAAAAAGGAATTGTAGATATGGTTAGCGCCACTCTGATTTTGCAGCGATACATGGAAAGGATGTGATCTATTTCTTTAGCCTTACTAAATAGGCATCATTATCACCATTAGAACTAAATGAGTTTGAATGGCCGGCAATGTAGTAGTAGGAACCAACTTCAATTATTTTATCGGCACGTTCATCCTTCTGTTTTCCAATAATTGTTTCTGAAAGTTGATTTCCATCAGGGTCTGTTATTACCATGAAGATATTTCTTTCTCTATCTCCAAAACTCAATCCTCTGCCTAAAAGCACATAGTTTCCTTCTTTGTTAACCAAAGAAGCTTGGCCGCCATCATGTTCAGATCCGCCAAAGTGTTTCTCCCATAGAACAATTCCGTTACTATCAATATTGACTGCATACATGTTATGATTTGGGTCGACATTGGCAGAATGCCCATTCATGAGCAAACCTCCATTTGGCGTTTTGGAAAGACTATAGCTCTCTTCGTATCGACTACTTCCATACCTGCTTGACCAAAGCGAATCTCCAGTCAAATTCATTTTTAATAAATAATAATCTCTATCTGTAGCACCGTAATTGGCAGTATAACCGAAAAGCGCCAATTGCTTATTGTCTAATTCTACAAGACCTTCGCTACCGTCAATGTCTGTACCTCCATGAACTTTCTCTCTTATGAATTGCCCATTTTGGTCTAACCAAATCACATACATATCTCTAGAGCCTGCTCCGAAACTCTCTGTGGTTGCAGCAATACAGATTTCGTTCCTACTAGTTTCAATTAGGCTTGCAGGAAAATCTTTTGAACTCCCTCCAAAGGTTTTCTCCCAAATAAGCTCTCCATCAGGTGTAATTTTTAACACATGAATGTCCGAAAGTCCTGCACCCTTGCTATCTGTAGTTCCTAAAAGAAAAAGGTTCCCGTCCTTAGCTTTTACAATCTCAGTGCCTTCCTCTTTCCCTAAATCACCATAAGTTTTTTCCCAAATTAAATTTCCTGCGAGATCTGTCTTAATTAAATAGTGGTCTCCATTGAGCTCTCCGAAACTAGACGTATGTCCGTAGATATAAATGGCATTTCCCAATTGAACCAAAGAGTTGGCAATGTCTTCTTCTGCTCCTCCAAAGGTTTTCTCAAAGTTGCTTAATGCAGCAGGAGGACTAGCTTCATTTTCATCATCAGTTTTACATGAAAATAACAATAACGTAAATCCTAAAATGATATATAAATACCGATTCATGTGGAACAAACTTAAGCGTATTGGTTTTATTGCCTATCCCATTTTAATTTCAGGATGACGCTTTAGATTAACTGTTTGAATTTGATAATCAATTGACAACAATACTCTTTCTTGGTGATTACAAATACCGCTTGGTATTATTTCCAAATGGTTTCGAATTGTTCGCAAACGATTAACATATCTTCTGTTGGTTTCTCATCAGACTCTTCCATCTCTCTACTGTAATAAGCCCAATGCGTTTCTCGCCATTCTTTAAGAGATTTGTCCCCTTCCCCTTCAATCGCAGCATATTCCTCGCTAATGTCTTTGTAGGGGATCTGCTCTACTTTTGATGTTTTAATAATTGCTTTTGCAATTTTATACCAATCAGTTACGATGAAGATGTCTCCAACATTAGGAAGTGCTTCATCAAATTTTTCAAACCACCAAAGAGAAGTTGAGGTAGCCTGTTAGATGCCTTCTTGCACCAGTTTTGCACACTCTTTTGCATCCTTCTCATTGTCGCAGAAGTGCCACGAATCTGGAAGATCCTTTTTTGCATATTCAGGGTTTTCTTTCACAAAAGCATCCCACATGTTAATAACGGAGATATGAACTTTTACTTCTAAAGTGTCCAAATAAAGTTCTTCTACTTTTTGCCTTGCCCATTCTGTTTTTCGTAAAAAACGAAGACTGGATTTCATGGTAGGCCTAAATTGGAAGGCATTTATTCCAGTGGCTTCACCCATTTCTTCCCATCCTAGTTTTTCAACTAAATGTTCTAAAATTTGCTGCAGTTTTACTCCATGCAAAGGATTATTTAACTGTTCTTGAGTTGCTTCTCCCATTTCGGAATTTCTAAAAGATAGCCTTTTGAGCTTATATTGATTTCTAGTACCACAGATTTAGCCGCTTCAAAATTTTGAAGATCCATTTTTTCTGTTTCATTATCTATCCGATAAAATTACCACTTTATTGAAGGATTAACCTTCTAAGTAAGGAGTAGAAAAAAGTTGATTTTTTTGCAGATAAATCATGTTACTCTTGATGTCGAGAACTAGGTTAAAGCGTTTTAAAATATCCATTCCTAATACGCTCATTTTTTGCCTTCCAATAGCACCTTCAAAGAAGGAGGCAGGAATACTATCGAAATGGAAGCTGCCGATTTGAAGAAGCTGGAGTTCAGATTTTTTAGTTTTTAAAACGTTGCCAAAAGAATCCAACAATTCACTTTCGCTTAATAATGGAAGGTTTTTACTCATTTGGTGTTTGGCTGCAAATTCATCATCAAAGAGAAGGGACGAAGAATAGCCCGAATGCAATAAGAAATGATTGCGAATTCTTTTTTGATTTACCGCTATAATTCCTTCTATAAATAGCAAGTCACCCTGGTTTTTAAGAGTAAATTTTTCATAATCATCTATTGTATTAGGGAGTTGATCGTGTAACACAATTATTTTATTGTCGAAGTTAATTTCAAGAATTTTATTTCCAAAAAGCGTAGGGCCGAATTTACCGTCTGTATTTCTTCCGGAGTGCATACATGAGAATAAAAGGAGGGAATCCCACTCGAAAGAACCAATCTTTAAGTTGTTGTTCTCACTAAGTTGACTTTCATTCATTCCTCCCCAACTATCAACTGAATCTGTCAAATCCCAATGGACTGAAAGAAGTTGTTCTGCTGCTTCATTGCTAATACTAACTCCTCCGTTTGCAAGGTGAAACATCAATTGGACAGTATCGGTGCTGTTGATCACAGATTCCACAGACATGTTATTGAATTCGGTTAATGAAAAAGGAATGCTATCTGTTTTGGAAAGCGGCTGACTACTGGCACTGAAGTAAAGCAATAGACCGATAATAAGTGAGATGCTTTTCATTTTTGAACAAGTTTAATAGTTCTTGTTGAGTTAAACAGCTACTTTGGGATGAGTGGTTCTAATAACCTGAGTTCAATTATTAGTTAGAAATTCAGATTATAAGAAAGTGAATAAGCCTTACTTCAGATCATTTCTACTTTGTGGAGAAAGATAAAGAAGTTGTCATTCTGGGCATAGCTGAAAAATCAATCTTCCTTCTCGTAATAGAATTTATAAAATTTTCGCCCATCACTTTCAACTCCTTTTTCTATCAGGTTTTTGTCTCCATGGATGTAAACATGAAAATTCTTGTCCAACTTTAAAATGCTTTTAAAGAAACGTGATTGTTTTTTTACCGCCTGATCTGAAATGTCAAACTCGTCTTTAATTTGAATTTCGTTCTCTTCTCGGTAGGTATCATCATAGGATCGAAAAGAATTAATGACCTCTTCACTTTGGAAAACATTCTCTTCAAACTCCTCCTTGTTAAACGATTCGTGCGATTTGAAATATTCAACTGAACGATTTAAGATGTCGATTTTATCTGTTTTTTCAATATCAAAGTCTTCGTCCATTTGTTCAGTTACATAGCTCTTGGCAATGTTTAGGAAAGCTTTGGTATTGTGGAATTCATCGTTGCACGGTTTTAAGTTTAGAAAATTGTCTTTCCAATATTGAGCTTCAGTTGATTTATTCGATTTGTCAATAATGGTCACTTTATACCCCTCTTTCTTCCCTTGGTTAAAAATGAGACATCCCTTGTCTAATTTGTCAATGTTGATTCCGCTTGTGTGTTCTAGTACCAAATCATCTGTTTCATCATTCACTGTTAAAAACGGATGCTTATTTTCTGACTTAAAAATGCCAATGGCTTCAAATGCTTCATTCTTTAGCTTTAAATTGGAGAAACGAACCACAAATAAGTCTCCAGATTTAATGTTCGGGTGAATGGAAACATCAAATAAATATTGAGCAATTTTAATGCTGTTTTCATGAAATGGAATTGCATCTTGAAAAATAGAATTCGAATAATTGAATAAGGGGTTCAATTCAAACTCCTCGTTGGAAAAGGTAAAGTTGTAAAACTCTTCTCCTGTAAAAGGCTTTAAAAAGTATTTGATCAATAATTCTCTCAATACCTCATCTGAAGTATCTAAAGTATCAGAAGAAGGTTTGAAATCTTCATCGTCAGCTTTGCTTCCTATTCGATGAGCAGAAATTTCTTCTAGCTCGCAGTAAATTGCATCAATCATGGTTTGCCTTTTTTAGAATGAAGACAAAAGTAATGGAAGAGGAAAGCTATATTAAAAGATGATGAGGTTTTTGATGAACAGGTTTTGAACTTTATTCATTTGATACTATCAAAATACTCAGTTTTTAATCCCAGTTCCCTCTCTCCTTTTTATAAGTTCGGTCTTAAATTAAATAATTCAATTCTTCCTTCAATTGTAAAGCCCAATTTGCGATATAGTTTCGCGCCTACGTTTGTCGCTTGCAATATTGCTTTTTTGCAGTTTAACTCAAACCCACGTTTTAATACATATTGTGTAAGGGCAGAACCATATCCTTTGCGTTGAAACTTTTCCAAAGTTCCAATCATATAAACTCCTGCAATGTCATCTTTTTTAAACAACATGGAACCAGCTACTGGAATTTCATTTTCATAGCCCAAATAATATTCAACATCATCGTGCTTGTTTAAGTCTAGAAATAACTCCGGATCTAACTTTCGCCCTTTCATGATGCTATTCTCCATGGTTAGAACCCAATCTAAAATTTCAAGATTAGTTTGAATTTGTTTTACCGTAAAGTGCGGTAGGTCCTGGAGTAAGATGGATTCGTTTAAGTTATATTCCATATAATCCCAATAACGATTTTCAGAAACAACTGAGCTAAACTGTTCAAAAGCTTCTTTATCCAACAGATTAGAGTCGAACATACAATAGGGAGGAAGTTTGTTTCTCGAAACTCTACTTTGAATTGCTTGAATTGTATTCTCTAGTTTAGTTGGATTGGTATCGATTTCATAAATCATATTGGGCCAAGAAGAATGCGGACATATGATGGATTTTAATTGATCATTGCGTACAATCGTATTTGAAGTAGTTTGTTCTATTAGCTCATAGAGTTGAATTAGATTGGTAAGGCAGCTTGTTTTCATCGATAGGAAATTAAAAATAAGGGAAGGAGATATCGATCTCTAGCTTCATAAATTACCGCATGACTATGGCTTCTCATGAATAAAGCGTTATCTATAAGGAGGGCCTGAAACCCAACCCACAATTGATCTTCTATTGCCTTTTGTGATTTCTGTTACACGATGCATAATGAAAGAAGGGAAAATGATAACGGTACCCTGAGCTCTTGGTGCTTTTACCGTTTTGTTATTGATTTGAAATTCCAGATCTCCTCCCTCGTATTCTGAAGGATCACTTAATTGAATAGTCAAGCTTAGTTTACGAGTAGAAGATTCTCCTGATCCAAAATCGAGATGCCAGTCAAAAAAATCTCCTATACCATATTCTGCAAGTTGCAAGGGTTCATAAATCCCGTTTAAATCAAAATTATAATATTGATTAGATTCCCCTATGTACTGAGCCATTTTATCAAAAATCCACTTATTAACATTGTTAGTATAAATTGGAATGATAGAAGATTTTCTTAAGGTATCATCTTGGCTAACTCCTCCTTCTAGTTCTGCTTCATCACTCTTTTCAGCCTGCCAGAGTTCGTTGATTCTTTGTATTTCGTGTGGAAGAAATGCTCCTTCAGAACAAAGGTATTCAACGAAATTGGGTAAAGTGGCTATTGCAAAAGGATAGGTATCCATAGAATTTAAGATAGTTTCTCTCAAAAATAATGAATTCATTCAATGAGCAGATAACAAATCATTTAAAATCATAATAGTAGATGATTGAGTATAAATCGCTATTTTAGTTTTATGTCTGAATGGCTTTACATCCTTGGAATTGTCTTTGTTGTTTATGTGATTGTAAGCATAATTCTTTATTACTTACAAGATTATATGCTCTTTAAGCCTGAAAAACTGGATAAAGACTTCCAATATTTCTATGAAAACCAAGAAGTAGAAGAATATAATATTCCAACAAGAGATGGTGCCATTATTAATGGACTTCATTTTAAAGTTGAAAAGCCAAAAGGAGTGGTTCTATACCTCAAAGGGAACTCTAAAAGCATGAAAGGCTGGGGGAAATTTGCCGTTGACTTTACAAGGCATCGTCATGATGTTATTATGATTGATTACAGGGGCTTTGGTAAAAGCACAGGTAGAAGAACGCAAAAAGCAATTAAAAATGATCTTCAGCTCATCTATAACAAAATAAGGGAGAGAGTAGAAGAGAAATATATTATTTTATATGGTAGATCCCTTGGTTCTGGCTTTGCTACGAAACTAGCGTCTACCAATCAGCCGAAAATGTTAATTCTAGATGCTCCTTACTATAGTTTGAGCAAGGTTACAGCTCGTTATGCTCCGTTTATGCCCATGTCAATCATTCTGAAATATCCTATTCCAACTTACAAATGGTTGAAGTATGTAGAATGTCCTATCCACATTATTCACGGAACAAATGATAAGCTGATCCCATTTAAGACTTCAGTTAAGTTATCTAAAATTAAACCTGAACAGACAAGATTATGGCCTGTGATTGGTGGTGGGCATAAAAATTTAAACACTTTTGAATCATACCATGAAATGTTGAGTGAGATTATCAATAATAAGAAAGTAGAAATAGATTTAGCAACAACAAGCCATAAGGTAAAGCACAATAGCAAGAATGATAAAAACAATTAAGCGAATTTGTGTATTCTTAATTAGCGTCTATCTTTTATTGTGTGGTGGGCTTTATGTATTTCAAGAATACTTTATCTTTCAATCTACCAGTCTGGAGGATGGATATGAATTTCAATTCGATGCTCCGTTTACTGAGTTTGATCTAGAAAACAATGGAGTTCGCTTAAATGCCTTGCATTTTAAAGTAGAAAATCCAAAGGGTGTTATTCTATATTATCATGGAAACTTAGGGGATTTGAGTCGCTGGGGGAATGAGATTCAATCTTTATTGAGATACGGCTACGATATTGTTATAATGGATTATCGAAGCTATGGCAAAAGCAGAGGGGAACCTTCAGAATTGTTAATGTATGAAGATGCTGACTTATTTTATAAATACGCTAAAGAGCAGTTTAATGAAGATGAACTTATTGTTTATGGGCGATCGCTTGGGAGCGCCTTTGCGATAGCTGTAGCTTCAAAAAACTCTCCCAAGCAGTTGATCTTAGAAACTCCATTTTATAGTTTAAATTCTGTGATAAGGGAGACCTTGCCTTTTTTGCCAATTAATAAAATGCTAAATTATTCTCTTGATAGTTATCAATATGCGCCAATGGTGAAATGTCCAACTTTAGTTTTATTAGCAAAGCAAGATGATGTTGTCGCATATGGAAATGGAGTTAAATTAACGGAAGGATTGAAGTACAATACCAATGTTGCTTTTGAAGGTGCGACACACAATGACCTGATGGAATTTCCATTGTATTGGGAAGTGTTAACGAAATTTATAAATGGATAATTTGTTCGTTTTAAGGTGGTTATGTAGTTTGTTTCGCTATAAATTGATCTAATGCTTTGTGCGTTGTTTTCTGAATTTTCTGTTTCATAAAGTTAGACCATCCTAATAAGTATCCTGATGTACCTAATGCTTGCTGCGTCCATTTCCAAAGATCGAAGGAGTCTGTATGTTGAATGATTTTTTCGTCTTTAAATTTGAATTGAGCAGAAATGGAGTTCACTACTTTCCTTTTCTTAGGTCCATAGTTATATGTTGCAATCCAAGTTGCTTTATTGTCGGAATTTTGATCTAAACTAAATTGAAGTGTTAGTCCGCTCTTTTCTCTTCTACTCAGTAACATTTGCCACATCGCCTTTGCTCTAACTCCTTTTAATTGTCCAAATGCTGGATCTTCAAAAACAATTTCATCGTGATAACAATTTAGCATTTCTTTAAGATCTCCTGCAGAGAAGGCGGTATAAAATTGTTCAATTGTTTCTCTTTGATTCATGCTAATATATTTTGACTTAAAGGTATAAAATCTATTCTCGATAGGACATAAAAAAACCTCATCGAATTTCGATGAGGTTTTAATTTGAAAGAATTTCTTCTTAGTTGTTTGCCTTTGGTGTTAATCCAATCTCTTTCTTAACAGGAGAAGTTTCTTTTACTAAAACATTTCCTTTAATTCTTAAAACTTTAGTTGGCGTTATAGCATTTGAAGATACAGTTACTGACTTATTAATAGGACCAGGTCTGTTCGTTGCATATTTTACTTTAATCTCAGCTTTTTCACCTGGATTAATTGGTTGCTTTGGCCATGTTGGAACTGTACATCCACAAGATCCTTTTGCGTTAGAAATGATCAATGGAGCATTTCCAGTGTTTGTGAATTTAAATGTTCTAACTCCATCAGCATTTTGAGCAATGGTTCCATAATCAACCACTTCAGATTCGAATGTTATTTCGGCTCCACCAGCAGTTTCAACTTTAGCAGCATCTTGTGCACTTACTGCAGCTGTCATAAATAAAAAGATTCCAAGAATCGTGCTTAATTTTTTCATTATCGTGTTTTTATAATTTACAAGTCAAATGTAAGCAAACAAAAAGGCAGGTAAGAAATCATTAACACTTCTTTAACAGAATATTTAGAGCTTGAAAATAGGAGGGAGAAACTACAATATTTTGCGAAATAGCGAACGCAGCTTGATAGTGAAACACCCAGAGAATCAAGTCATCTAGGACATAAATAAATCATATGATTCATTTATGTCCTAATTATAGTGTTTTTTGAGGCATTCCATGCAACATTCATTAATTTTGCGAGCTAATTTTTTTACCATGGAACTTCCTAAGAATTACGATCATTTAGCGAAAGATGAAGCTTGTTACCAAAAATGGCAAGACCAAGGATTCTTTCATTCTGAACCAGATGAAAGAGAGGCATATACTATTGTAATCCCTCCGCCAAATGTAACAGGTGTTTTGCACATGGGACACATGTTGAACAATACAATTCAAGATGTTTTGGTAAGAAGAGCACGCCTATTGGGGAAAAATGCGTGTTGGGTTCCCGGTACTGATCATGCCTCTATTGCTACTGAGGCAAAAGTGGTAAAGCGACTGGAAGAGCGTGGAATCAAAAAGTCTGAATTGACCAGAGAAGAGTTCATGAAACACGCATGGGAGTGGACAGAAGAATATGGAGGTACAATTCTAAGACAATTGAAACGCCTTGGAGCTTCATGCGACTGGGATAGAACACGATTTACCTTAGAAGATGATTTGTCTGATGCGGTAATTGAGGTATTTATTGACCTTTTTAACAAAGGACTTGTTTATCGCGGTGTGCGAATGATTAATTGGGATCCAAAAGCACAAACAGCACTTTCCGATGAAGAGGTAATCCACAAAGAGGTAAATTCTAAACTGTATTACATTCAATATCAAATTAAAGATTCTGACGAAACTTTAACGGTAGCGACAACACGCCCTGAAACGATTTTAGGAGATACAGCAATTTGTATTAATCCGAATGATGAACGTCATGCAAATTTGAAGGGTAAAACTGCGATTGTTCCATTGCTTGGAAGAGAAATACCAATTATAGAGGATGAGTATGTTGATTTAGAATTTGGAACAGGTTGCTTAAAAGTTACGCCTGCACATGATATTAATGATTATGAGCTAGGCTTGAAACATAACCTTCCTTCAATAGAGATATTGAATGATGATGGGACATTAAGTGAGAAGGCTCAGTTATATATTGGAGAAGATCGTTTTGTGGCTCGCAAGAAAATTGCAAAAGACTTAGAAAGCAAAGGCCTATTAATTAAGACGGAAGAGCTAACTAATAAAGTAGGGTTTTCTGAACGAACAGATGTTGTGATTGAACCTAAGCTATCGTTGCAATGGTTTATGAACATGAAGGAGTTGGCCACGCCAGCCTTAGAGAATGTAGTGAACGGTAACATTAATTTCTATCCAGAAAATACAAAGAATACCTACAAGCATTGGATGGAGAACATTAAAGATTGGTGTATCTCTCGTCAACTTTGGTGGGGACATAGAATTCCGGCATTTTACTATGGAGAGGGGCCAACAGACTTTGTAATTGCTAAAACTGTGGAAGAGGCCTTGGTACTGGCAAAAGGAAAATCAAATAACGATGCCTTAACCGTTGCCAATTTGAGACAAGATGAAGATGTATTAGATACTTGGTTTTCATCTTGGCTATGGCCGATATCTGTATTCGATGGATTTAAAAATCCTGACAATCCAGATATTAACTATTACTACCCTACTAATGATTTGGTTACGGCACCTGAGATTATGTTCTTTTGGGTAGCACGTATGATTATGGCGGGCTATGAATATAAAGGTCAGCAGCCATTTAAGAATGTTTATTATACAGGAATTGTAAGAGATAAGCAGCGACGGAAAATGAGTAAATCGCTTGGCAATTCACCTGATCCGATAGAATTGATTGAAAGACATGGAGCAGACGGCGTGCGTATTGGAATGTTGTTTAGCTCTCCTGCAGGGAATGATTTGTTATTTGATGAAAGTTCTTGTGAACAAGGAAGAAACTTTTCAAAT
>JAESST010000284.1 GCA_016763995.1 Flavobacteriales bacterium
AGACGATACATCCCAAGAACTGATCGATTGATTAAATAACAAAGATTTATAGAACATAAATCTCATATTAGTTACTGCAGAAACATCCCAGGCATCTAAAGGCAGATTAAATTGAGAAGTAAAAAACATCCCCTTCATATTCATAACAGCAGAAACATCCCAAGCATCTAAAGGCTGATTAAATTGCGATCTAATAAACATAACTCCCATATCTGTGACAGATGATACATTCCACGAATTTAAAGCTTGATTATACTGAGAGCTCTCAAACATAGCTTCCATATCTGTGACAGCTGAAACATCCCATGCATTTAGATTAAAATTTACAGTTGTGTAACTAAACATCTTAGCCATATTGGTAACTTGGCTTACATCCCAGCCGGAAAGGTCTTGATTGAATAATAAACAAAGGTCGAGTAAGCCCTCCATATTAGTAATGTGAGAAACATTCCAATTGCTAATATCACCAATAAACTGATTAATCCTATTTGCAGAGAACATAAAACTTAGATCTGTTACTCCAGAAAGGTTGGGAGTATCCGTTGCATTGTACTGCATATTATTTGCCACTCGAAATGCCCCATCTAATCTTGACCAAACTGTTGTGCCCCATTGTTCGAATGCAATTAACTTTAAGCTTGATTCAGCAAATGGAGTCCCCTTGGCTCTAAAAAATACTCGTGGAAACGTTCCTCGAATACGAACAGTATATGTTCCGGTATCAGGATATTGATGAACAATGCTCTGTGTTAGCCCTAATGTGTCAAAAATTCCGTCATCGTTCCAGTCCACATCATAATTATACGTATAATTCGGATCGGTATGAATGTAAATACTACTATCTCCAACACCAGAACCTCCCAAATTTGTGGTTTTCCAAGTGCTTACCATTTGGGTAGAGTCTTTTTGGGCAACTATAGTGTTTGTTATACAAAAAAGGCCAATAATAAGCGGTAGTAGTTTTTTCATGTTGAAGAGATTAAGCTGCGAAATTACGAATGAATAATCATGAATTACGAAAGGTTTAATTACGAATTACGAAATGTTTAATTGTGAATGGAGAATTACGAATGAATAATTATGAATTACGAAAGGTTTAATTACGAATGAATAATTACGAATTACGAATGTTTAATTACGAATTACGTTTAGAATGTTATTGCGAGGAACGAAGCGATCTTGATAATGAAACACGATATTTTATGAATTACGAATGTTTAATTACGAATGGAGAATTACGAATTACGCTTAGAATGTCATTGCGAAATCAAATAACAAGCCTTGATTTTTTTAGTACGCTGAGTGAAAATTGTGCATTTCGATACTATTTTATCGCAGCTTGAGTGATTTCGATTCATCAAAATTGTATCGAAAGGCGCTATAAAATTACTCAATGTCCAATTTTTGTATCGAAGTGCACTTAAAAAGCGTTGCGTTTACCAATAAAAAGATTACCAAATGTTTAATTACGAATTACGTTTTGATTGTTATTACGAATTCAAATAGCGAAGCCTTGACTTTTTTAGTACGCTGAGTAAAAATTGTGCATTTCGATACTATTTTATCGCACTTTAAGTGATTTCGATTCATCGAAATTGTATCGAAAGGCGCTATAAAATCACTCAATGTACAATTTTTGTATCGAAGTGCACTAAAAAAACACGTTGACTTACAAAAGATTGCTTCACTCCTATTGTCGTTCGCAATGACGGTTATGGGCACTATAGAAGACAAAAGAGCCTCGAAGATAAAATCTACGAGGCTGCTTAATAACCAACTACTAGCTCTTGTTTTTTAAGCATTCGCATAAGCTTCTAATTTTGTTCTTAAGAGTGACTCAGAAACTACTCCTTGCACTCTATCCACAATTTTTGAGTCTTTTAGAAAGAATAAAGCAGGAATGCTTCTTACTTGAAATTGTGCTGCTAATTCTTGATTTTGGTCTACGTTCACTTTTCTCACTTCTACTTTGCCTTCGTATTCAGTAGCCAAACGCTCTATTGTTGGCAATAAGCTTTGACAAGGGCCACACCAGTCTGCGTAAAAATCTAACAATACAGGCTTTCCTTGAGCTACTACTGCTGTAAAATCGTTTCTGTTTTCTATGCTTTTCATGTTCTTTTGTTTTAAGTAATTAATACCGCAAATTTGAGCATGAACTAGGCCCTTGAGTTAGGATATGGTTCCCGACTTCTTGTCAAAATTTCCCTTATAACCAGAGTTCGGTTCTTCTTAAGTATTCAGAACCTAGCTAAATAGCAATCCATTCTTTCTTTATAAAAATGCCAAATAGTTCATTGCCTAAACGCTGAGGGATCGAATTATAAGAGGCTTCAAAACTTTTCATTTTAAAATGTGAATTGAGATACGATAGATACAGTTCTTTATCTCCTCCAAAAGGACGTTTTTCTAAATCTCCTTTTAAGGGAATGTCAAACCATAGTCCTACTAGCTTCCCATTTATGCCTAACAAATGATACATGTGTTTTGCATATTCCCTTCTGTTCTCTTCTGTTGGAAGCATAGAGCAGAAAAAGGTCTGTTCAATAATTAGGTCATATTTCCCTTTGTGTGCAAAAAAATCTTCGCAAATGAGTTGGTTTTTAGGAATTGTAGGATTTCGTTGATGAAGCTGTTCTAATGGAACTTCAGAAATATCTAAGACAAAAACATTGCTAAAGCCTTGTTGAATTAAATACTCTGCTTCATATGCATTTCCTGCACCTGGAATCAGAATAGTGATGGACTTGTCCTCCAATTGATCGATGTATTCTTTGATGGGTGTTGAGGGATAACCAATATCCCATCCTGTGCTTTCATCGAAATAACGCTGTGTCCAATATTCCTTTTCTTGACTCATATTTGGTAAAGCTATTCAACAATTTTAATAAAAAAAAGGTGATGCAACATACTATGTTATGCATCACCCTTCTTGATTATAGTAGCTCTTAATTTCTTCCGGCAATTACACCACCATCAGTATCCCAAATTGCTCCTGTTACCCAAGAAGCCTTATCTGATAACAAAAATATTATGCTGTTAGCTACGTCCTCAGGTGTTCCATTTCTTCCAATTGGATGAAACCCATTAAAACCAACTAAAGCCTTTTCAGCCTCTTCTTTCCCACCAAATACACCATGATATACTGGAGTCTCCACCACTGCTGGAGAAACAGCGTTTACGCGAATATTATCGTCTGCTAACTCCATCGCTAAATGTTGCGTTAAAGAATGTAATCCTGCTTTTTGCATAGAATAGGCTGAAGAAGGTGTTGCTTTAACCGCTTGCTTAGCCCACATTGAACCAACATTAACAATAGAGCCACCATTAGTTGCTTTCATCTTTTTAGCGGCAGCCTGAGTAATAAAAAAGAAGCCTCTGTTTAAATCTAGATAAGAATTGTAATCCTCTTTCGTATGATCTAGAAAAGGCTTAGGTCTAAATATCCCTGATGCATTCACCAAATAATCCAAGTTATCTAAGGCTTCAATTTTAGAGATTAGTTCATTTACTTGATTTTCATTGGAGATATCAATCTTGTGTTTCAAAAGATTTGGAACATCCTCTATTTTCGAAGTGTTTCGCCCGACCACATGAACGGTAGCTCCGCCCGCTAAGAGTTGATTTACTGTTGAATTACCAATTCCACTTGTTCCGCCAATGACTAATGCTGTTTTGTTCTTAAAGTTTTCCATTTTATATAGGTTGAGTTAAATAGACAGACCGTTCTGTCTTAGTTTGATTAAATTTTTTAGCGAATGATTTGTTCACACAAGTCCTTGGCTTGTTGAATGGGCCAAGACTCTTGATGTAAGTGACTTTCAGATACAGCACCTTCATAAAGCAAGTATACTTTTTGTGCCATACTTTCAGCATTCGTTAGATGCGAAGTATTATCTACTACTAAGCTCTCAAGGAGTTGAATGAATTTTTGTTTCTGTTTTTGAATTTCTGAACGAATACTCTCCTCATCCCTAGGAATTTCCGAGATGGTATTAATGCACCAACACCCGTTGAATTCACTGGTCTTAAAAAACACTGACAAAAAATCAAACAAGGCTAACACTTGCTGCTTCCCTTTTGGTGCTTGCTTTGCAAATGCCTCGATGTCAAATAAGAACTTAGAATTTTTATGCTCTAAATAAGCAATACAGATTTCATCTTTCGACTTGAAATGATGATAAAGCGTTGCTTTTGCAATTCCTGCTTCTTTAATAATTTCATTGATGCCTGTAGAATTATAACCGTTCTGATAAAACAAATCTGAAGCAGTTTCAATAATCTTATTTCTTACAGGAATTCCTTTCATGCTGCAAATGTAGTTAACAAAGAGCAACAAGACAAGTCTGTCTATTTAATAATTTCAAACCGTCAATTCTTACACAGAGAGCTTGTAAGTCATTAAATTTATAGCACTTAACCTTTATAGTTCCAAAAGCGAAAAGCACCCAATGATATATATCATCGGATGCTCTTCTATCAATCAAACAAAAACTTCTAGCTCTTTAGTTTAAATTTTGAACTTGTTCTGTTTCAATTCTAGATAACTCTTCTAATTTTTTTTCTTCATATAATGTCGGTAGGTCTGCTAAAGGTGTCCCTACTTCCGCTTTGTAGTTAATATAGTCTTGAAAAGTAACTCCATCAACTACCCTCTTATTATAAGCAGATCGAAAACGAACACCTCCTTTATTTACGGTATAGTTGTAGGCCAAATAATCGATCTTTTTCGTTTCTGAATTAATCCAATAATAATATTGATCATCGTGATCTTTTCCTCCTCCATCTTGGTCGAAAGTGATTTTTAACACATCATAATTTAGCCCTTTAATTGAATCTTTTCCAACATAGTTTTTATTCACCGCTTTATCTATTAACTTATGCGGTAAAGTTGCAAAGTAAATCACTGAATTTAAAGATTTTGAATAGGATGATTTCTTTTTTTCATTTAAGTAAATTTCTTCATTTTTACGCTTCTTTTAAACTCGTTATTCAGCAATTTATCGCTTACAACTTCCCCTTTTACTTCTCCATTCATGGTGTACTCATATTCAGCTCCATTGTTTTTAAAGGAATAAGTTCTCTCCCGAAATGCAAAAGAATAATGAGCATTTTCATACAATTCTCCCCCATGTGCCATTATACAATCCTGGAGAATTAACGCTGCTTTTGTGGGTGCTTTCTCTTTTAGCACTTCTATCCTTTCTTTTTCTAGCAAAACTTCTTTCTGAGGCTTTGGCTGATTGCATGCAATTAAAGCTATAGCTAGTAAGATTGGTGCATTTTTATAAGAGAAATTCATGTTTAGTTTGTATTAATTGATGCCTTAAATTTAGGGGATTGTTGCAGCTTGAAATGGTAGCTTAAAGACAATGCATTCTAGTTAATGAAATTTAACTTTTCTACTCTTTATAAGGAAATAAATTCCCCCAATTGGCCCTAAAGCTAAGGCCAAGAAAATTATTGGATTTTGAAAATGAGCATTTAAGCTTGCTATTAACTGTATGCTTATAATTGTGCCAGAGAAACCAAGACAACTCACAATTGTTAGTGCTGTACCTTTCAGGTTTTCAGGTGCCTTTTGTGCAATTAAAGTCGAAAACAAAGGCGAATCTGCAATTGCCACCATAGCCCAAAACAAAAGAAACAACAGGAATACAGGCAATGGAGCATAGATGACAACAGGAATTAACAGACAACACAAGAGAGAGAGTTTCAAGCTTAACTCAGCGGTAAATAGAATGCCTTTTAGTTTGGAAAAATATCCTGACAAAACACAGGCAATACTCCCAATAGCAATTATTGCAAAACTCCAAAAGGATAGATTGATTTCTTCGTTTGGGTTAAGCTCCAGATAAAGGCCAAGAATAACTGGAATAAATACCCAAAAAGCGTACAACTCCCACATGTGACCAATGTATCCGAAAGCGGCAGCTTTAAATTCTTTGTTCTTAAATATTTGGAATGCTCCACTCCATTGAAAAGCACTGGCTACTTTTCGAAAGGGACCATCTTTTAAGGTTAAAATAAGAGCTCCTCCAATCAAAGCAAGCAAAGATGTAGTTGATATAATGCCTTGCCAAGGGAAAGACAGGTCCATCGCTTTTAAACCATGTGGTAATGAAGTTCCTAGAACTAATGCCCCTACTAAAAAACCTAAGGATTTATGCAATGTTTTTTGATAGTAATCTGAGGCAATCTTCATTCCTACAGGATAAATTCCTGCGAGAAAGAAACCTGTTCCCATTCTTGATAAAAACAAAAAAGAGAAACTACTTAGCTCCAATACAATCAATACATTGCAAATTGCGGCGCAAACAGAACTCACAAAGAATAATTTGGAGGGTGAATAACGATCTGCAAGACCAAAAATTGCGAAACATAAGCTGCCTATAATAAACCCAAGCTGTACAGAGGAGCTAGACCATGCCAAAGCGGTTTCTGACAAATTGAATTGCACCGTTAATTCGTCCATTACTCCGTTGCTTGCAAACCACATGCTTGTGCAAAAAAATTGAGCAATAATAATTCTAATTAAAACACTTCGACCTACTTCCACTCTTTCTTTGCTTTTAAAATTGCCTTTCTATATTCACTAGGTGATTGAGTCAAATGTCTTTTAAAAAATTTCACAAAGTAAGATGCGTCTTCAAAACCCAATTGGTAGGCAATTTCGTTAATTTTTAAGGGAGTAAATGAGAGTAAGCGTTCAGCTTGAAGGATTATGCGTTGCGCAATAAGCTCAGAGGGTAGTTTTGATTTTACTGCTTTTGTAATGCTTGTTAGTGTTTTAGTCGACACATTTAACAAATCAGAATACTCGCTAACAGTTAAGCTTTTGTTGTAATGTTCCTCTAATAATTCTCTAAAACGAAAATACTTAAGGTCATAGTCTGATGTTAGTTTAATATCTGTAGCTTGATTAATCCCTTGCATTCTTTCTAATACAATTAATAAGGACTTCAGGTAATATCGAATCAATTGCTGATGTGCAAACTTATCTTGATTCATCAACTCAGTTCTAATTTGGTTGATCAGTATCTCAGATTGTTGAATTACCTCTTTATTGATCTGATAACAAGTTTGATTCTGTTCATTGAACACCTTATACTTTAAGAAGATGTCAACATCTGACTGCATTAAGAAACGTTCATTAAAATGAATTAAAATTCCTTTATGCTCTGTTTCTTTATCGAAAGAATGAATTTGATTTTTTGCAACAAAGAGGACCGAATTTTCCTTTATATCATAACATTTAAAATCTACAAAATGCTTTCCCTCTTTATGAAACCATATAATTTGATAAAAACTATGAGAATGTGGGGTAGAATTGTGATGCCTATTTTTTAAGACATACTCTTCTAAAGAATGAATCTCGAATTGAAGTTTCTCCGGATGCTTCTGATGGAGGTGATATTGAGCTATTTCTTCTTCTCTTATCAAGTGGAGGAATTTATTATTTTTTGAGCCACACTTAAACCACTGTAAACTGCCCCTTCTAAGTAAGCTCCATGATTATTGGATGTTTCTGATCCCGAAAAAATTAACTTACCATCCATGTAAAACTGTTGAAATAAGCTATTTCCATATGCAGAACTCATGTATAAAGGTTTCAGGTTTAAACAAGCCGTAAATTGATCTGTAGACCAATCTATTATTTCAAAAGAGAGGTATTCTTCTATCTCTTTGCCAAAATACTTCTTTAAGTAAGTTAAAATGGTGTCTTTCCTTTCTTCTTTCCCCAACTCTCTCAAGCTTTCGTTCACAAAGCCCATTAAAGCAAAGGAATCTTCCTCATAGTTGGTATGATCATACAACTCTATAACCGGGCCTGCTTGCCCCACTAATATACCTGATTGTCCGTTCTTACGCCAAAAAGGAGTTTTAAAACGTATCCCGACTTTCATCGCATTTCTCATCCAAGTATTCGTTTTCTGCATAGCTTCTATCAACTCTTCCGGCAGGGCAGGCTGATAAGTTAAACAACTTGCTAATTGGGGTGGAACTGTTACGATAAGCTTGTCAGCAATATAGCTTATCTCTTTTGTTTGCACTCTTATTTTTTTACCATGTTCTTCTATCGTTTCAACAAGCATATTCAACCTTATTTTCCCTTCTAACTCTTGAGCCAAACGCTCTGTAATAGAAATCGTTCCACCTTTTACTCTATAGTTGGGAGCATCATTTTGATCTGCTTCAAAAACCTGAGGTGCAGCCTTAGGGCTATAAACAAAATAGCTTTTCCCTAGATTAAACTGGCGGTACTTTTCTAATTTTAAATGATCAATTAGATGCAATAAAGAGGAATGCCCATCATTAAACCAAGTCGCTCCAAAATCAATTGCATCCTTTGTTTGTATTCTACCGCCTATTCTATCTCTTGATTCTAAAATGCAGAAATCCGTTTCACCAGCCATTTTAAACTGATAAGCGGAGCTAAGCCCTGAAAGTCCAGCCCCGATTATCAAATACTTCGTCTGTATATCTGCCATTTAAAAAGTTCGACTACAAAGTTGCAGTTTCTACTTCTAATTTCAGTGTTTCAGATTCATGTAATTCCCATTCTCCTCTCACCATTCTAGTAACGTAGCAATTATCTGCTTCTGAAATCAATAAAGCTCTTTGTTCTTCAGTAATGTCTCCTTCAATTTGAATGTTTGATTTTACTCGAGTTTTCAAACTCCCATCAGAGTTTCTAAGTACGTTCTGAGATAATTGTGCATCTACATTGCCAATTTCCCATCCTTTCCTTCTTGCTACATTTCTGATAGTAGCCACTTTACACATAGATATTCCCGCAAGGATAAACTCTACCGGGGAAAAACCTAAATCAGTTCCTTTTGCTTTAATTGGCTCATCTCCAATCACTGCATGCCGTCCATTACTAATGATTGATTGATAACCTGTTGGAATGTTTTTGATGTTTATTTCTGTTGCCATGATATTTTAGTTTTTATTGTTTGAATTATTTGACAAGGCAAAAGTGCTAACATTATAAGCCTAGTTATTAGGCGGGCTTTCCCGAAAATTTGTCAAAATTTCCCATTAATTACTTAAAGCAAATTATTTAAAGATAGAATAGACCCTTATTTCTGGATCTGCTGACAGCAATGGACCTAATTCTCTTACGACATCATTAGTAAATAACTCGGCTTTCAGGTAGTCATTTGCTTGTTCCAATGTTTCGAAGCCATGCAATACTTGAACATCTTCTTCTCTAATAATTAATTCTTTAGAAGTTGCTCCTTCTATTTGAGACAGAAATACTTTCTTGTATTTTTTATACACATCACCTGCACTGGCTCTATTAACTGATTCAATTTTTAAGAAAATCTCTAAAAAAGCCCCTGTACTCTTTGGTGTCGTTTCTGTTTTCATAGAAGTGGAATAGATTCTAATTTCAGGATCGGCTGCTAATAAAGGCCCCAATTCGCCTACTATATCATTAGAAAATAAAGCAGTCGACAAGTATGCCTTTGCTTGGGCTTCAGTTTCAAAACCGTGAATAACTTGAACATCTTCTGCTCGAATCAATAGCTCTTTTGAATTTGCTCCATCTATTTGATTGAGAAAAGGAGTTTTGTATTTTGAATAAACTCCGGCTGCTGTGGCTCTATTTTCTTCATTTATTTTAAGGGTAATTTCTAAGAACGCTCCTATTTGTTTCATCTTCTTTTCTCTTTGAATAATCTCTATTTTTAAATCTTTACTGTTTTTTGTTGTCCTTACATTCCCTTCGCCACACGCATTCAATGATGCTATTGTAACTACTGATAATAAGGTAATTGATTTGATTTTTTGATTCATAATTTCATCTAATTTTGTTAGTATTTATTAAGATTCAAAAGTAAAAGCAGATCAAAGTTCAATGCTTGTATTTATCAGAGAATGGCTGGTAATTTTGGGAAACAATAATTATTTAGGCATAAAATAAGCTCTCCAAATAGAGAGCTTATCACTTCTTTACAATGAGATTACTTCTTCTTTACTGAACAGGTATTTAAGCCTGTTAAAGTATAGATAGGGCAGAAATTAACAAAGCTAGTTACAATAAAGATTAATGATATAAGTCCCAAAATAATGGCAACAGTGCCTTCTATTATTCCTTGATAATACAAAAGCCCCATTATTATTGCAATTAAGAATCGGACAAGCCGATCAATGTTTCCCATATTTTTTTCATCTTACTAAGTGTTTAATTAATACTTATTTCAGTAATTAAAATACAAACAAAGCAACAGTAGCTAAATTTTAGAAAGAGTTCTTTTCTATTCATTGTTGTATTACAATTAGATCGTAAAGCTATCTAAAGCCAATCTTGAGTTCAGTAACAAAAGTTGCATTATTTGAGAATAAAATATACCAATCGGTATATTTTATTACTTTTGTAGCATGATTTCAAAATCAGAACAAACCAAACAATACATTATTGAGAAAGCTGCCCCTATCTTTAATCAGAAAGGATATGGGGATACTTCTTTGAGCGATATTTGTAAAATTACCGGTTTAAGTAAGGGCTCTGTTTATGGGAATTTTAAGGATAAAAATGAATTAGCCTTGGAATCATTTAACCACATAATAAGAAACAGTATCTTCCCACTTGCTGACAAAATCAATTCGGTTAACTCGGCTAAAGTCAAGATGACGGTTATTTTTGAATACTATAAAAAGTATTATCAATATACCATAAAAATTGGAGGCTGCCCTATTCTGAATGTCGGTATCGATGCGAATCACCAGAATGTTGCTTTAAATAAAAAGGTTATTGAGGTGATTAATAAACTCATTCATAGTATTTCGGAAATCATTCAACTCGGACAAAAACAGGGAGATTTTAACAACGAAATAGATGCCTTCCTTTACGCAAAGCGAATTTATTCTATGATTGAGGGTTGCATCTTCACGGCCATGATGCGCAAGGATGATGGTCACATTATGGAAATGATGTCTTACTTAGAAGAAATGACCCAAAGAGAACTTTACAAATAATATTTTTTAACCTAAAATATACCAATTGGTATTTTATATGAAGCTAATCGAAACACTAATAGAGATTTACATTAAACTCATCGCGCTCTTTTCGAATCAGAAAGCAGCAGACGTCACCTTCCTTCTTTTTCAAAAGACTCAACCAAGAAAGATGTCAGCAGATGAAATTAAATTTTACAGCGAAACTGAACATTATACCATTGAAAGCGACATTGAACCCATTGAGGTTTATACCAAAGGCCCAAAAGATGGAGAACTCTTTATTCTTTTACATGGTTGGAATTCCAACTTAGCTCGTTTGAGTCACATTGTAGATGTTTTAGTCCGACAAGGTTATCGTTGTGTATTATTTGACATGCCAGGGCATGGAAAATCAATCTTAAAACATACCAACTTGAAAAAAAATAGTTTGGTTTTCGAGGCGGTGTTAAATCACTTAAATCCACAACAAACGTTTAATGTATTAACCCACTCTTTTGGATCAATAATTGCCTCTTTAACACTTGCGAACACTCACTATCAATTGAATCATTTGATTTACATGACATCATTAGATCGAATAGAGCCCATTTTTGAAGAACTAAAACGTCGTTTAAAATTAAAAGATGCTGTTTATTCAAAAATTGTAAGTAAAGCTGATTCACTTCTGCAAGAACCATTAAAAGGAATAGCAGTGGTGAATAAAACAGAAGCGGTGAACTATCAATATTTAAGTTTATTTCATGACAAACACGATAAGATCTTAGATTTCAAAAACTCAGAGTTACTGAACGAAAGTCTAAACAACTCAACTTTGTATGCTTACGAGAATATTGGACACTCTAGAATGCTTAGCAATGCTGAATTGTTAAAAGATTTAGAAGAACTAATAAAAGAGAAGGCTCCAGTAGAATTAGTTTAATTGTAAAAAGAGTTTAGCTTCTCTGTATACCTCTTTAAAGATTCATCTGTCAGTAATTCATATTTCAACTGATTTTCTACGTTTTCAGAAATAACTATTTCCTGAGTAGATAAGTAAGGTTTATCATCGATTATTTTAATCGAAAATATAGTAGCACTCTCTCCTTTAGGAATGTTTGCGAATTTATAAGTTCCTCCCCAAATTTGAGCTTGAGAAATTGATTTGGAGTTATGTAGTATCAATTTAAATCGTACATCTCCCTTTTTTTCATTCATTGCAAGGCTTATTCTAGCTGGCCCAGGTCTAAAAGGACGATCAACATTACAATAGCCCATATCTGTTGTATTTAATACATAATACTCTATCTCGTTGATTAATTCATATTTTGCTTTCACACCATTATCCCTCTTTATCGTTTTTGATAAAACTCTTTCACTTAATGATTTTAAAGACTCTTCCTCTCTTATCTTAACAATCGAATCATTCAATCGAGAAATTTTACTCCCTTTATAGCCTCTATCAAAATCTTTAGGATCAATTTTAAACTGCATAATATATTTAACTTTCTTAGGCCTTTTTAAATGCTCTCCTGGTATTAAATTAGGTAATGTATTGAGTACTCTTTTAACTTCAGAGTTAATTTCTGAATCTTGGCCTTTTACCTCCATGCTATCATCAACAAATCCTCTTTCGTCAATCAAAAAATGAACAACCACATGATTTAATATTTTCTTCTTAAAAGCTTTTTCTGGAAAAAGGAAACTCGCCGTCACGTAATTACGAATTTTCAGCCGGGTGCATTCATCCCTTTTTTTCTCTTCTCCTTTACAACCGATGAATGTGGGCATTTTTTCTAAGCTTGTATAGACATAATCAAAATTATTTACCCTAGTAGTCAAAACTTCGTCACCAGCCTTTATTACGCCTATAGATCGTTCCGGTTCATCCTCTCCTTTCTCTATTACAATGCTCCTTTTTGCTTCCCAAACAATATTCTCTTCTACATTATCTTTGCCTAAAAACAGCTGCATTCCCTCTTTTTTCTCTTTAAAAGGGAATTTTAATATCATCGCCCTGCCCTTTAATAGTTGAAGATTTTTTTTAGTATTGTTATTCGCTTCGATATAAATCATCCCTCCTGTTTCAATAATTTCACCAGATTTTGTTTGTGTTGTTAAATTGGAAAAAGCAATATCCGACATCTTGTAATATTCTTTCAGTTTTATCTCCACTTCTTCGTCAGATTCCGTATCAAAGGAATTTGCCTTTATTTCAATAAGAGTTCCCTCCTTAGCCCTAATCACATTGTCTTTTGTTGGGTCGATGGTGAAATACTGAAATTGCTTCTCAGGGATTTGAATAGATCCTTCAGCACTTTGTTCACCTTCTGATATTAATGGAATAGCTTCTGCATCAGAAGTTGAATCCTTTTGGAGGCTGTCTACGATGAAATTCCCCTTTGTTTTCTGCTCTGTATTTAACGTTTCTTCGATAAGCTCAACATCTTCACTCATGACTTCATTGTTAGTTTCATCACTTTGATTCATTTTCCAATAAAACCCTCCAACCAGTAAAATAATAAGAATTCCCAAGCTAAAATACCCTAACATCTTTCTCAACCAAACCCTATGTTTAGCCGATTTTATATCAGCTTTTAAGCCAATCCTTTCTAATCCTGCTATTAGCTGCTCTTGCAGCAGCACTTTATCTTTTAATGCTGAATCTGACTGTATTTCTTTTTCAAAGTCAGATTGCTCTATTGGTGTTAATTTTCCCATTAAATAGTGCTCTATAATTTCTATTGTTTGCAATTCTTTTCTCATGACAAGTGATATTATGTGTTTGGATTGTTTTGAAGCGTAACGAGTCTTTGGCGAGCTCTTTCCAAACATTTATACTTTTGATTTTTAGCCACCTTTTCTGACTTCAAATCAACTTGTCTTGCAATTGCCTTCATAGAGAGCCTTTGATAATAAAAAAGCTGTAAAATTTTTAAGCACTTCTCTCCTATCGAATTTAAGACTTCCTCTACCTGAAGAAACTTAGATTCTTTTTCTATTAATTCTATAATTTCATGATCATCAACAGCTATTTCTGTATCATCAGTCTTGTATCGTTCTTTGTTTAACCACTTTAAACGGTCTTTCCATAAGTAACGAGCAACAGAATATAGGTAAGTACTGATGGAAGATGTTAGTTCAAATTCAGCTTGACTTGCTTTTTTGTAAAACACAATGAGTGCCTCTTGAAAAATATCTTCTGCTTCTTGCTTTGATCCTCCTTTGGAAAGAATCACTTTCTCTACTGAAGGGTAAGCCTTATAAAGCCTAATAAATGCCTTATTCCGTCTTCCTTCTTTAAAATACTGGACTATTTTCTGATCGTTCATTTGTTCTCTTTTCCTTATTAATGGTAGAACACTGAAAAGGTCACCTTTTTAGTTAGATAATTTTATCCTAAGCTAATTCCCATCCTTTTAGAATTGCTTAAACTATTTATTCATCAATGTTTCAGGCACGGTATACTGTTTTGTAAGCCTTCAAATGACTTCTATGGTTTAGATAGTGGTGTTCGTCTAAAAGCTGCAAAAATCTGTCAATTATCGCCTATTTAGTAAGATATTTGGTAGATGTTCACTTCTGACCTTTTTTCTAAAAAAATACGATTCTATGTATCTAAGAGTGAATACTATGACACCATAACTACTGATAATTCTTACTTAAAGGCAATAGCAGATGACCTTAATATTACGAGAAAGGAAGATCGAGAAACGGATTCAAAGATCTTGTTTAATAACAAGTTAAAATTAAACTGTAAATACAGAGACATTGTAGACACCTTGGGAACTCCTGCCTACGAAACAATAAAAAACTTAACTCAGCAGCATTCTGTTTTATTCTATAAAAAGAAAATTGGAGGATATAAAATACGACTTGAAATACATGTTATTAAAAATGTATTTTTAGTAGGGTTCATTACTTTCAATCTAACCAGTAAAGCTAGAAAAAAGGATCTAATCAACTTAGTAACAAATAATACATTAATGAAGATGTTAATGTTGAATTAAATGATTTTAGAATTTACAATTCTGATCAAGAGTACATTAAGGTAATCAATTCCGTTGACCTTACCTTGGTATATGGCATAAATTCTAAATCGAACAATGAGATTATCTCTCATATCGCTAAAGCCAAAGAACTAAAAATTCTGTCAGAGGATCAACAAAATAATCTCATTGTTTACGATAACATTTAATCGCCTTTTCTAGAAAAGAAAAGCCCGCAAGTGCCTGTAGAACACAATTGCGGGCGACGTGTAGTAGAGTGCCTCAGAAACGACTAGGAGACAGCATTAATTAAATGGATAGCTTGAAATAATTATTTAACTAACTACACTTTTCTGTCTTTAATCCAAGCGAATAACTCCTTGAAAACTATTTACAAATACCTTAGAAGTGCTTTTTGAACTTGCTTTATTAAAGGTTCCTACAAAATGATTTGAATTGTTATTTACCCCATTCTGCAAGCTGATGTCCATCATCTCCCCTGGTACTTTAAAGTCTGTATAAGTAGTTTGGGCATCCAACTCATATTTTGCCTCAGGATTAAAGCTTAAGTCAATATCCGTGTACTTTGTTTCAAAATTCAATTGCTTGAAGTCTGCATTTACTTGATCAATTTCTATTTTTCCTCTAAATGCATTGATATCTGCTAATTCTAATAGAACTCCAATTTTGATAGGAGAATACTTTAAACTCCCTTCTACTTTTGCAATTTCATCGAATTTAAATTCACATCGAAATCCGTTTTCTATATCGAACTCCTGTGCTTTTTCGGCATTAAATTCTGTATAAGAAGCATCTACATTCAATTTGTCAAATGTCTTTCCTTCTACCTTCGCTCTAAATAACTCTAAGTCAGCAGCAATAATATGCTCTTTTAACTTTAGTTCTCCATATTTAAAAGAACCCTCAATTTCATCTATTGGTCCTGAACTTGTTAAATCACTACGAAAAGCAGTCAGATTAAGCTCTTTTCCTCCTGCATAATTTATCGTTGAATAATTCGCTTTAAAATCCAAGCGATTGCTCGTACCAAATGCAGCATCAGATCTAAAAAGAGTCACGTCTCCATCTAAAAAATCCCCAATCTGAACACTTCCATATTTGATGATAAGATCTATATTATTGGAAACATTCCTTGCAATTAGACTTCCTCTAAACAAGTTCGCGCTAAGGTCTCCATCTACATCAGAAACAGACACATTTGCATATTTATTAGATACATCTATGCTCATCTTTTTAGGGATTTTCACCTCATAAGTAATCTTAAAGTTTTCATATTCGAATGATTCTCCATCATCAGTTGTCGCTTTATTCTTAGTTGGAAAATAAAGGAATTTCATCCAGCGCTTTGGTTCAGAGGTTTGATTACAATTACAATTATTCAATTCATCCCAATTTGATTCTATGATCAATTTTGAACCCGTAATAGTTAAATCCACATCAAAATCGTCCAAGCCTTTCTTCGTATCCTCTGGCTCTGATGTTTTAAGTGTAAAAGTTGCTATCACTTCTATTTCATTCTTATCCCAAGCGGTTATATTAATGTCTCCATTGCTGTGATTTAAATATAAGGCACTAATATTATCTGCTGAAATTGATTTTGTTAGCGTTTTTACTTCTCCTTCAAAATCTCCCCCTAAATTGCTTTCTAAAGGCTCTGTTTGGTCAAAAACCAATGAGCTTTCTTCTTCCCTAACCAAAGAATCTTCTAGTTCAAGAATAGATTCATTTTGTTCGGAAGCTTTAATTATTTTTTCACTTTGATCCATAGGCTCAATACTCGAAAGGCTTGGTTCAATCAAGCGAACTTCACTCAGCACTGATAAGCTATTGATCGGAATTTCTTTCTCTGTTGAGATTGCTTCTTCATTAGAGCTTTGGTTTTGCTCTTTTTCTTCTTTTTTCGGAAGACCTAAGATATAAGATCCCTTTTCTTCCAACTTGTAATTTTCGCTAGTAGAAGCTTCAAATGTTCTAGCAATCGGTTCATAGTTTGTATTTACTTCTGCTGTATTAAAAATAATGCAGTTGTTGTTATAATAATAATTGAGGTTGACATAATAATGATGTTATTAAGATTCCACCAGCTCTTCTTAGGCGGGCTGATTGCTCCTTTTAGGCCTATTAAAGACTTTACTTCAGCTAAACTCATCGCAATTGGAAGTTGCTGAGCCTTTTTAAAGTAGTTGTCTATTCTTTTCGTTTCCATGGGTTAACTATTTACAAAAACACCGATATTAAAACCTTAGAACGGCTATCGATTGATTCGTTTCTAAGTTGATCAGACTTAAAAATAATTGCTAAACTTTCCCTTCCTCTCTTCAAGCGTTGTTTTACTGCAGAGAGTTTTACTTTTTGAATTTCAGCAACTTCCTTAATAGAGAATCCACTAATTTCGAAAAGAATTAAGGCCTCTTTCTGAACTTTTGACAATTCATTCAAAGCTCCGTACAGAATGGCTACGTCTAGTCGTGTTTCTGCATCTATGCCTTCATCTTTTAACTTAAAGGCTTCACTTTCGTGATATTCTGCTTTGAATTTCAAGCGTCTGTTCTTCTTTGCCAATAAATTGGAGGCAATGGAAAACAGAAAACTCAAAAAGGCTTCATCATTCTTTAGAGTGTCGAACTTTTCTAAGGCACAGAGCACTGTTTCAGAAATTAAATCTTCGGCTTCCATCAAACCATATGCCTTTGCATGACAGAACCTTGCAAAAGATTCATGAATAGGCTCATAAAGAGCTAAAAATTGTTTCTGATAATCGTTCATAAACTCACTTCGAATTTAGGGCTTTCAATAGTAAGTACCCTAACTTTCCAAAAAGTTACACAGTAAATGAAAAAAAATTAAAAATTTTAAAAAGACAGCTTAGGTATAGCACTACATTTTACCCATTGGAGTAGATATACCACGGCTTCCATCGCATTTAGTAAGACTCGACTTACCAAGAGAACAAGATGAGATAAATAAGGCAAAGAGAATAAAGATTCCCATTATACCTAAAAAAAATGAACTTCCTTTTGATCGCATGAAGAATAAACTAATTTATCCATTACAAATTGCCTGATACCAAGTGAGAATAAGAAGTTCTAGTGTTAATAATTGCTAAAGAGTACTTTTCAAGATTTTCAGTTGTTTATCTCCATTCTAAACTCTTAAGAAGAACCGAACTCAGGTTAATAGCAAATTACTACTTCAAGTATGCAGAATACATCCAAATTAATTTCTCCTGCTCTCTAATGTAATCGCTCATTAAGGAGTTCGTTCCCTCGTCATCAATTTCTCCCGAAAGACCTAAAATGTGCCTTTCTTTTATTAATAGGGCTTTTAAAGTCTCTAAAATCTCTTTTACTGAGTTAGTACCATCCGTCACTTCCTCACTCTCTTTAATTTCTGATCTATTTAAATAATCAGAAAACTTGTAATTCGGCTGATGTCCTAAAGTTAATACGCGTTCTGCTATTTCATCAATCTTAATAAACAAATCATTGTACAACTCTTCAAACTTTAGGTGCAGCTCAAAGAACTTATTTCCTTGAATGTTCCAATGGTAGCCCCTCGTATTCTGATAAAAGATTGAATAGTTGGCTAACAGGTCATTCAACAACTCACTTAATTCTTCACTCTTCTTTGCATCTAATCCTATTCTATTCATGTCTTTTCTTTTTTAGAAATAATATTCTGTTGTTATTGATCAATAGATCCTAATACGCGTTGCATAAAAAGATTTGCTGCCTCTTTTTCTGTTTTACCTTCCTTTACCATCTTAGATACTTCAATGGCTCCGTATAAGTTAGATAGGATTTCTCCGATCACGTCTAGTTCATCATCCTTAATGGAAGCACTATCAGAAATGTGTTCTAATACCTCGATCGCTTCGTTTACATAGTCTTCATCATTCTCAGCTATAAAGCTGTTAATGTGTTTTATTAGCGGTAATTTCATCAATTAATTCTTTAAGGTTTTCAGCTTTATTTGTTTGAATTTGTTTAAGCAATACACCATTCTTAAAAGCTGCAAATGTTGGTAAATTGCTCACATCTGCTAATTTTCTAGACTCTGGAAATTTCTCCGCGTCTACCATCAAAAAGCTTGTATTTTCATATTGACTTGCAAATCGTTTAAATTTTGGTTTAATCATTCTACAGTTTCCACACCATCCTGCGGAATATTGTACAATGACAGTTTCTTCCTCTGTTAACTTACTTGCTAAGTTATCTTCTGTTAATTCTTGATACATAAGTGTTACATTTTAAATGAGAGGGATAAAAGCGGAAACAGAAAAACCTTCTATTCCCGCTTAATAATTCCAATATTAGTTGTTGCTCAAATAATTAGCAACACCTTTTCTATCTGCTTTCATCGATTCTTTTCCTTTTTCCCAATTCGCTGGACAAACTTCTCCGTGATCTTGTACGTGAGAATACGCATCGATCAATCTTAAAAATTCGTTTACGTTTCTTCCTAATGGCATGTGGTTAATTCCTTCATGAAATACAGTTCCTTCTTCATCAATAAGGTAAGTTGCTCTGTACGTAACGTAATCTCCGGTAATCATATCTGCATCATACTCTTCATTGTACTCTACATCTTGCACATCTAAAATGTCCAAAATAGAAGATAAATTTCTGTTGCTATCTGCTAACAAGTTATAAGAAACGCCCTCAATTCCTCCATTATCCTTAGCAGTATTCAACCATGCAAAGTGAACTTCAGCAGTATCACACGAGGCTCCTACTACCATCGTATTTCTTTTTTCGAACTCGCCTAAGGCCGCTTGAAAAGCGTGTAGCTCAGTCGGACAAACGAAAGTGAAATCTTTTGGATACCAAAAAAGCAATACTTTTTTCTTATTCTTTGTCGCTTCTTCAAAGATGTTAATCAATTTGTTGTCACCCATTTCATCAATAGCTGCAACATTTAAATTTGGAAATTTTTTTCCTACAAATGCCATAATCGTTTTGTTTAAGTTTTAAATACAAGACAAAAATACACCCATCAACACAATAGAGCCAAACGAATAAATCTATAACTTTGATAGATAATAACTATCATGAATTTTCAACAATTAGAATACGCACTAGCAGTAAATAGGACGAAGCATTTTGGTAGAGCTGCTGAGAGTTGTAATGTGACGCAAGCCACATTAAGCGCTATGATTAAAAAACTAGAAGAAGAAATCTCTATACAGCTTTTCGACCGCAGTAGACATCCCATAACAACTACAGAAGAAGGGCTTATCGTTTTGCAAAAGGCAAAAGAGATTTTAGCCAAACAACAAGAACTGTTTCAAATTAGTCAACAAGAAACCGGAGCGCTTCAAGGAGAACTTCGTTTGGGGATTATTCCTACTATTTCGAATACTTTATTACCCTTGATTTTACCACGGATCTTAAAAGAGCATCCTGATTTGAAATTAACTATCTCTGAAATTACAACGGAAGAAATTTTACATCAGTTGGCACACAATCAGATTGATTTAGGCTTACTGTCCACTCCCATCGAAGAAATGGACGAAATGTATGAAGAAAGCATTCTCTACTATGAAGCCATGATGATTTACGGAATAACTGAAGAGAATAAAGATTTCGTTAGTTCTAAGGATGTTCAAAACAAGAAGATTTGGTTGTTAGAAGAAGGACATTGCTTTAGGAGTCAAAGTATGACTCTTTGCAATATCCAAGAAAATAAAGACAATTCTGAAAATTTAATCTTTAAGAGTAACTCCTTCGAAACACTCATAAACTTAAGTGATCAAATGGGTGGTCTAACCTTAATTCCTGAATTGTATTATAGTAGCTTAAATAATGATCGAAAAAGGAAAACCAAAGGTTTTCAATCGCCTATTCCAGTTAGAGAAATAAGCCTATTGGCTTTAAAGCCTTTAATTAAAAGGCAAAGTATGTTAGAGTTAAGCAAACTAATTAAGGACATCATTCCTCCTGAGCTTTCAACAAAAAATTATCAAAACAATGAATTAAACATTATTGGTATTTAAAGTACTTCCTTTTTTCCCTTATTTTTAGGGACGTTAATTGAGAGACAACATAACAACTTTTTAAATCGTCTTTTGTATTATATTTTAATTGTTACTAGATGGAAGAGCTTGATGCTTTCTTTATTGGATCAATTTTAATTTTCATCTTTCTAATCATTTTACTAATCAAGAGAAATGCAATTGAAAGGCGAATTAAAATTAAAGCACTATTCAAAATAATTAGTTGGAATGCATTTCTTATAGTCTTTGGTGTTTTTACCATTTTTATAATTGGCGAAAGCTATTACCGTTTTTTTGTAGATACCACTGACTCATTCGCCACTAACAAAATTTCAAAACGTTGGATGAATCGGCATGTTACGCTAAACAATGCTAATGCTAGAGATGATATTATTTATGAACCCAAAATTGCTCCTGGTAAAAGACGCTTGACCATTTTTGGGGATTCTTTTTCAAACGGACATGGTATTAAAGATATCAATAAAAGGTATTCTAATATCATTCGTGAAAAGTATGGGAACAGAATTGAAGTCCACAATATGTCTGTTTCTGGAGGCAACAGTCACTCTCAACTCGAAAACATGGAGCGTCTACTCCCCTTAGGTTATGAGTATGATGTCATTCTACTCGCTTATTGTCTAAATGATGTTGACTATTTCATAAATAAGTCAAAAGATATTTACAAAAGGATTCATTTATTCGGTTCCCGTCTTGGATACATCGCGAAAAATAGCTATTTCATTAATACGCTAGCTTTCCGTCTTTTTGCGCTAAGAGACCCTGATTTTATGAATTATTCGGATTTCGTTTTAAAAGGTTATAACGGATACCTTTGGGGTCTCCAAAAAGAAAAGCTTCAAGAAATTAAACAATTTGTAATCAAACATGAGGCTAACTTGGTGGTCTTTACATTCCCTTTTTTACAACAATCTAAAGAAGACTATTTATTTCGTCAAGCACATGAAAATTTAACCCAGTTTTGGAAAGAGCAAGGGGTTACTCATGTTGACTTACTAAAAACCTACGAACCTTATTTTGGGCCGCAATTAACTGTAAATAAATATGATGCCCACCCGAATGAATTTGCACATCGGCTTGCAGCAAATGAAATTGAAAAAGTCTTACAGAAAAGATAAGAGAGCTAATTAACAAACTTTCATGCATTCGATTCTGCATACAGCTTAAATTAAGCTAAGCATTTTTGAACTTGTTTTCTAAATACAGATGGGAAGAACTTTGATATTATTTTTGGAATTAAATGCCGCATTGGGGGGTATTTTACTTTTGAAAGAAACTCAGTTTCATTTTCTAATTGACCTTCCATACCCTAAGCAATAGAAAACAAGGTATACTTAATCAGTAAAAAAACACAAATAACTCTACTCCCTAAATAATCTCTTTCGTAGCTTGAATATTGTGAATTTGGAAAGTCCAAAATATGGCCTATTTTTAAATATTCGATATGAGACTACTTGGAAATTTAATTTGGTTTGTTTTCGGTGGCGTTTTTATTGCCATCGAATACTTTATAGCTAGCTTTTTGCTTTGCATTACTATTATTGGAATTCCTTTTGGAATTCAAACCTTTAAGTTGGGGCTACTAGCTCTATGGCCTTTTGGTAAAAGGGTCGAAGATCTTGAATATTCTGGTGGCTGTTTGTCTGTTTTTTTGAACGTTTGGTGGATCTTTTGTGGTGGTATCTGGATTTGTCTGTCTCACCTCCTATTGGGTATTTTATTTTCCATCACCATCATTGGACTTCCTTTTGGAAAGCAACATTTCAAACTAGCCAGATTAGCCTTAACTCCTTTTGGGAAAAAGATTGTAAAGATCTAAAATAGATAGTTATATTCTTCTTTAAGAAAGCCCAGTAGGATCTACTTTTGAAAGATAAATGGAAGAGAATTTAGCCCATAAATTCGATTAAGCTTAAAACTAAAGAGGGCGACTCAAAATTAAATCACCCTCTAACTAACAAAATTATTACTTACTTCGCTTACATTAGATCAAAACGATCCAAGTTCATTACTTTACTCCAAGCAGAAACAAAATCATAAACAAACATACTTTGAGCATCTTCGCTTGCATAAACTTCTGCTAAAGCTCTTAACTCTGAATTAGAACCGAAAATCAAGTCTACTCTAGTTCCTGTATATTTCACACTTCCTGTTTTTCGATCCCTTCCTTCAAATATTTCTTGCTTGTCAGAACTTGCATTCCAGATCATTCCAAAATCCAATAGGTTTACAAAGAAATCATTACTTAACGTTCCTACCTTATCAGTAAACACACCATGTCTCGATCCGTCAAAGTTAGTATCTAAGACTCTCATGCCACCAATTAAGACCGTCATTTCAGGAGCTGTTAAGGTCAATAATTGTGAACGATCGATCAACATTTCTTCTGCAGAGCTTTTGTGTTTTGGTTTAAAGTAATTTCTAAAACCATCCGTTAAAGGCTCTAAGGCAGCAAACGAATCCACATCTGTTTGCTCTATAGAAGCATCTGTTCTTCCTGGAATAAAAGGTACGGTAACTTCGTTGCCTCCAGATTTAGCTGCTTTTTCCACTCCAGCGCAACCTGCCAAAACAATGATATCAGCCATAGAAAGATGTTTATCTCCAGTTTGAAATGCATTAAATTCTCTCTGAATGGCTTCCAATTTATTTAAAACTTTTGCCAATTGCTCAGGTCGGTTTACTTCCCAGCCTTTTTGAGGCGCCAAAAGAATTCGACCTCCGTTTGCTCCACCTCTTTTATCTGATCCTCTAAAGGTAGATGCTGAAGCCCAAGCTGTAGAAACCAATTCTGATACAGAAAGACTTGAGGACAGGATGATTTCTTTCAACGATGTAATGTCTGATTCGCTCACTAATTCATGCGACAATGCAGGAATTGGATCTTGCCAAATCAACTCTTCTTTTGGAGCTTCAGCACCTAAGTACAAAGAGCTTGGGCCCATATCTCTATGTGTCAACTTAAACCAAGCTTTGGCAAAAGTGGCTTCAAACTCAGCTGGATTTTCATAAAAATAATTTGAAATCACTAAGTATTTTGAATCCATCTTTAATGCTATATCAGCAGTAGTCATCATTAACGCTTGTTGCTTGGAAGTATCTCCTGCTTGTGGTGCTTTTTTTGCCGCAGATGCTACTGTTGGTATCCACTGATGAGCTCCTGCAGGACTTTGGGTCAATTCCCATTCATAATTCAACAATACATCAAAATAATCATGATCCCACTGAATAGGATTAGGAGTCCAAGCACCTTCTATACCGCTTGTAATCGTGTTATCACCGTGTCCTGTTCCAAACGTATTTTTCCATCCTAAACCTTGCTCTTCAATGCTTGCACCTGCTGGCTCTGGACCTACATACTTGTCTGGATCTGCTGCACCGTGCGCTTTTCCAAAGGTATGGCCTCCTGCCACTAGAGCCACTGTTTCTTCATCATTCATAGCCATACGACCAAAAGTTTCTCGAATATCATCGGCCGACCCAATCGGATCTGGTTTCCCATTTGGTCCTTCTGGATTGACATAAATTAAACCCATGTGAGCTGCCCCGAGAGGATTCTCCAATTCTTCTCCTTCAGAATAACGTGCCTTATTTCCCATCCATTCTGTTTCAGATCACCAATACACATCTTCTTCTGGTTCCCAAACGTCTTCTCTTCCTCCTGCAAATCCATAAGTTTTAAATCCCATAGACTCTAAGGCACAGTTTCCTGCAAGAATCATCAGGTCTGCCCAAGATAACTTCCGTCCATACTTCTTTTTTATCGGCCATAACAGTAAACGAGCTCTGTCTAAATTTCCATTATCCGGCCAACTATTTAAGGGAGCAAATCGCTGCATACCTGCCCCTGAGCCTCCTCTACCATCTTGAATTCTATACGTTCCCGCACTATGCCAAGCCATACGTATAAAAAATGGGCCATAATGTCCATAATCTGCAGGCCACCAATCTTGAGAGTCGGTCATCAGATGATACAAATCTTCTTTCACCGCTTTTAAATCCAATTGCTTAAAAGCTTCACCGTAGTTAAATTCTTCCCCCATCGGATTCGAGAGATTCGAATTCTGACGAAGAATAGTTAAATTTAATTGGTTTGGCCACCAGTCTCTGTTCTTTGTTCCACCTCCGGCGCTTTGCTTCATCGCTCCTCCGTGAAAAGGACATCCGCTTGATGCATTAACATTATTGAGCCCTTTATCATTTTGATTTTTATCTTCCATCTTATTTTATTTCTGAACCTCTAAGTTAAATTAAATCAAGCAATAACTGTCATGAATAAATTCTATAAGCATCATCTACAAAATAGATTACACATATTAGAATACTGAATAACATTAAACTACAATCAAAATATTACTTCAATGATTACATTATTAAACCTATTCCATCTGGTGATTTAATACTCCTTTTTGTAACAACTTTATTGAAAGAATCCATTACTTTTTCATGGTAAAAGATTCTTCGTTTTTACTAACTTCGTACCCATCAAAAATTGACATTAAATTAAAGGATATAGATATGGATTTTGACATAATTGTATTAGGAAGTGGACCTGGAGGGTATGTAACTGCAATTAGAGCAGCTCAATTAGGCTTTAAGACAGCTATTATTGAGAAAGAATCGTTGGGTGGAGTTTGCTTAAACTGGGGATGTATCCCAACCAAAGCATTGTTGAAGAGTGCTAATGTTTTCGAATACATTCAACATGCTCAAGATTATGGAATTGAAGTAAAAGATAGCAAAGCTAATTTTACGGACATAATTAAGAGAAGTAGAAACGTTGCCGATGGCATGAGTAAAGGAGTTCAATTCTTGATGAAGAAAAACAAGATTGAAGTGATCATGGGAACCGGTAAAGTAAAACTGGGGAAGAAGATTGAAGTAACTGCTGCTGACGGAACAAAAAAAGACGTTAGCGGATCTAATATAATTATCGCAACAGGTGGTAGGTCTAAGG
>JAESST010000285.1 GCA_016763995.1 Flavobacteriales bacterium
AAAATTCCCTAATATCAGCCTTACTCTTTTTGAATTCGCCTCATCCTTATTATACTTAAGATAATTGCTGAGACTAGTCCGTGCTTTTTTATTTTCTTTATTTTCCAAATAAGCCATTCCCAATCGATAATGAATTTCTGGATAGTTAATTGCCTCTTCAAGCCATACTACATCTTCTAAGTAAGCGATAGAATTTTCCAAATCATTAGAATAATCTTTTAGTAATATTCCAAGTTGATACGAGTAAATAAAATTCTCAGGATATTCACTTGACAATACTGTTAAGATATCAATTGCCTCTTCATATTCTCCTTGTTCCAACAATTCCTTTACCTCTACAACATTTAAATTAGAATCTTGATAAGAGATGTTATTCGCAAAAGCTATGGAAGAAGACAACATACACAAAAACAGTAATGCTATTTTCCTTCCCAACAAAAACTCTATGCTTATTATTTTATTCAATCTGTATGCTTTATTATAAAACCAAACTTAACATTCGAACATCAAAATGACTAACTAAGCAAATCAAATGACTAATAAAATATATTTCCTGACCAATAGAACGGTATACCAAACTAAAGGTTCTAAAAAATTTTGTGTCTACTAAAGATATAAAAAATAACCTAACAACATATTTATCAGAACCAAATACGATTATACTCTAAACGTCCAATATCCCTTTTATCTCATTTATCAAAATGAGATAAAAGGGATATTATTAGCCCTAAATCTACACATCCCTATCACGTTAACTATCAATAACCAACGATAGTTTTTCTAATTCAATTTTGAATAACTAATTTTGGGTTTTAAACTTTACAACTATCGCACTTTCCACCGAATTAATAAGTCTCTTAAAAAAAGACCTGAAAGTAGAACTTCGTCAAAAAGCCGCCTTAAATGGTATTCTTTTGTATGTTATTTCTACGGTTTTTGTGGCCTACCTTATCTTTTCTTCTATAGAAGAATTAAGTACGTGGATCGCACTATTATGGATAGTAATCTTATTTGCGGGCACTAATGCGAGCATTAACAGCTTTAGGAAAGAATCCGGAAGGCAGTTCTATTATTATTATTCGCTTTGTAGTCCGCAAGCAATAATTTTATCCAAAATGGTCTTTAATGCATTGTTATTGTTATGTATCAGCGCCCTAAGTTATGTTCTATTCACCTTATTGCTTGGAAATCCCATAGAAAATTTAAACTTGTTTCTACTCGTTTTATTCTTAGGCACCCTTGGTATTTCTACTGTTTTGAGTCTAAGTTCAGCCATAGCTTCTAAAACCAACAACAATGCAACGCTTACGGCCATTCTTTCTTTCCCTATAATGTTGCCAACATTATTAACTGCTATTAAAGCAAGTATGCTCTGTGGGCTCGGATTAGGATGGGAAGATTGTCAAGTATATTTATTAACCTTAGCACTGTTAAATCTAGTGGTCATCGTACTTTCCTACATATTATTTCCCTACCTTTGGAGAAGCTAAATTAGCAAAACAACAAAGAACTAAACAACTCATTTTCAATGAGAAATTGGTGGAAAGTAGCCGCAATCATCTTACTCATTTACACCGTAATTGGTGGTTTCTTAGTTGCTGTTCCTAAACAAGTCATCCTTTACGAAAGCATTAGAAATTTATACTTCCATGTACCTATGTGGTTTAGTATGATTTTTCTCTTCTTAATGTCTGTTGTCAACAGTATTAAAAATCTATCTTCTAACGAGCTCAAGTACGACATTAGAGCAAAAGAACTGGTGAACACAGGAATTATATTTGGAATTCTAGGAACCATAACAGGTAGTATTTGGGCCAAGTTTACTTGGGGAGCATGGTGGGTGAACGATGTTAAATTGAACGGTTCTGCCATAACCATGTTAATTTATCTTGCCTATGTTGTCTTAAGAGGTTCTTTAGACGATGAACAAAAGAGAGCTAGAATTGCAGCGGTCTATAACATTTTTGCCTTTGTATTGTTGTTAGTATTTATAGGAATTCTACCTCGGATGACTGATTCATTACATCCTGGAAACGGAGGAAACCCCGGGTTCAACAATTATGACTTAGACAACAACATGAAATTAGTCTTCTACCCTGCCGTTTTAGCTTGGATTTTACTAGGATGGTGGATAGCGAGTCTTAAAATCAGAATGTCGAATTTGAAACAAAACAGCATAGAATGAAAGCCTTACTCAGCATTTTTTTACTATTCATTAGTATTGTTAGCCAAGCTCAAACCCTTGAAATGGCGGAAACCATGAGATCTGAAGGTAAGATATATGTGGTTATTGCGGTTGTCTTAATTATTTTAATCGGACTGATTTGTTATTTGATTAGTATTGATCGAAAATTGAGGAAATTAGAAAAAGAACTTAAAAACTAGAACGATGAAATGAGCCAAAATGGTACCCAATACTGAACGAGGAACTAAATGGCGAATTGCATCTGAACCTACAGAAAAAATAGAAATTGAACAGATGAAAAAAACACACATCATCGGAATTATTGTTATAGCCATTGCCATTGGAGCAATTATAAGCACTGTGGCAGATGCTGCTACCTATGCAGATTTTGGAATGGCTCAACAATTCCCAGGAAAAGAATTTCAAGTAGTTGGAGAACTGAATAAAGATAAAGCCATTGCTTATTCTCCAGAACAAAATGCAAATGAGTTTTCCTTTTACATGGTAGACAAAAGCGGTAATGAGCAAAAAGTAATCTTTAACGGCGCCAAACCTCAAGATTTTGAACGTTCAGAGCAAGTAGTAATCACAGGAAGTTTAGAAGGTGAAGAATTTTATGCCGACAAAATCTTGATGAAGTGCCCTTCAAAATATCAAGATGGAGAAGCGGGCGAACTAATGGAAATTACTGCCGAAAGTAATTCATAAACATGATAGAATATACAGGCGAGAACCTCATCGCGGGTCAAATTGGGAACCTTTTTATTATTACCAGTTTTGTAGCCTCTATTTTGGCGGTTGCTTTTTATTTCAGAGCTTCTGACATATCATCTGAATTAACTTCAGATAAAAAATTAGGAAGGTTATTTTCTAGAATTCATTCTTTCTCCTTGTTAGGCTTGATCGGAATTCTTTTTTACTTAATCTATCACCACGCATTTGAATATTACTATATCTGGAGACACAGTTCTTCTGATATGCCAATGAACTACATTATTTCTTCATTTTGGGAAGGGCAAGAAGGTAGCACCATGCTTTGGGCTTTCTGGAATGTAGTTCTTGGAAATATTCTCATCTACACTACGAAGAAATGGGAAGGTAGTGTTCTTATGATCTTTGCTTCTGTTCAAGTTTTCTTAAGTGCTATGTTGCTGGGAATATTCCCATTTGACATTCAAATTGGAAGCAATCCTTTTGTTCTTTTAAGAGAACATCCCGACATGATCAACCTTCCTTTTACTAGCAACCCTAATTATTTGAGTTTTGTTGAAGGAAACGGTCTAAATCCATTGCTTCAAAATTATTGGATGACCATTCATCCTCCAACTGTATTTTTTGGATTTGCTAGTACATTAATTCCTTTTGCATATGCCTTAGCAGGTTTATGGAAAAGGAAATATCAAGAGTGGATTAAACCTGCTTTACCATGGACTTTTTTCGGCATTGCCATTTTGGGCTTAGGAATATTGATGGGCGGAGCTTGGGCATATGAAGCCTTAAGTTTTGGTGGCTTTTGGGCTTGGGATCCTGTAGAAAATTCTTCATTGGTTCCATGGTTGGTATTAGTTGGCGCAGGTCATTTAATGCTGATTAACCGCAACAAAATGAAAAGTATTTTCTCTGCATTTGCACTCACATTATTCTCTTTTCTGTTGGTGGTATACTCAACCTATTTAACCAAGAGTGGAATTTTAGGGGAAACCTCCGTGCATTCCTTTGCAGACGGATTACCCGGTCAACTCATTATTTTCTTATTGTTTTACTTGTTTATAGCTTTGTTCTTCTTGTTCAAAAACGGCGGACAATTCTTAAAAAAGACAGAAGAAGATGCTTTTTGGAGTAGAGAGTTTTGGATGTTTTTAGGTGCATTAGTACTTGTAATCTCAGCTTTTCAGATTACTTTATCTACGTCTATACCAGTTATCAATGCACTATTTGGCACCGATATGGCTCCTCCATCGAAACCAATAGAACATTATAATTCCTGGCAAATCCCATTAACAATCTTAGTCACTTTATTTGTAGCGATCAGTCAATTTTTAAAGTACAAAAAAACTGAAGTACTTCCTTTTTTCAAAATGATTGCTCCTTCCTTTATTATTTCATTGGCACTAGCGATTCTATTGTCAATTAAACTAGAGATAAGAGAGTTTTTTCTAACACTCTTGCTTTTTAGCTCACTTTTTGCTGTGCTTGCCAATTCAGATTACATCATAAGAATATTAAAAGGTAAAATCAAAAAAGCTGGTTCTGCCTTAGCTCACGTTGGTTTTGGTCTAGTTATTTTGGGTTCTCTACTTTCTGCTGGGAATAAAAAGATTATTTCCAAAAACAGAACCCAAGTCAATATCAATTTTGAAGATAATAAGGAAGCAAACAATGAAAATGTGATGCTCTTAAAAAACGATACCGTTTTAATGGAGCCATACTACGTTACATATACCAACAGAAGAATTGAGGGGAGGAATGTTCATTTCGATATGGATTACCTAAAAGTGAATTCTGAAGGTAAATACATAAAAGAATTCAGCCTTTCTCCATTTGTTCAGTTGAATAAACAAATGGGGAATGTTCCCGAACCAGATACAAGGCATTTTATTGATAAGGATATTTTTACTCATATCACCTATGCTGACTTAGAGAACCTAGATTCTGCGTCCCAAAATAGCTATCGAGATGCAGACAGCCTGAGCCTAGGAATAGGTGATTCTCTTTTCTCTAGTAACTCTATTATCAAAGTAGAACGCTTTGAGCGGATGATTAACAAAGACTCATTGAATCTATTGGAAAATGATATAGCTCTTGGTGTTAAAATTACCGCTAAGACCTTAGATGGCAAGAGCTACTCCGCTACCCCTATCATGGTGATTAGAGGGAATCGGATTTTTTCTATCAATTCGAATATTGATCCTCTAGGACTAGATTTTGGTTTCAGCGGAATTAACCCAGAGACAGAGAAGCTTACTATTCTATTAGCAGAAAAAAACAAGAACTCAGGAGACTTCGTTATCATGCAAGCGATTATATTTCCATACATCAATGTGTTATGGATTGGGATAATTGTTATGGTATTGGGGAGTTTATTAGCAGTAGTAAATAGAATTTCCTTGAAATCTAACTAGAGATTGCTGAAATGGTTATTTTGCAATGTTTAGATGAAAGGATCATTTAATAAGAGACTTAAACCATTATGAACGCAAAACAACAGATCAAAAAAGTTAGCATAGTAGGTGCAGGCAATGTAGGACACAATTTTGCCCGGGCCTTTCGGCAAGCAGGCTATTTAATTCATGAAGTTTACAGTAGAACTCAACGCTCTGCTATGTTATTGAGTCAATCGTTAAATACAGACTATACAACAGATATCTCAAAACTCAAGAAAGATACAGACCTTATTATTTTAGCTGTGAATGACGATGCATTGCCTGATCTAATCAATCAATTAACGATCAAAAATATCCCTATCGTGCATACTTCAGGCTCCACTCCTATCTCTGTTTTTGAGGAGAAGGACTTTATTCATTATGGTATTTTTTATCCTGTTCAATCATTTTCTAAAAATGAAACAGAAAGTTTAGAACCTATTCCCATTTGTGTTGAGGCCAACGATTCTGAAACAGAAAGCTTACTACTCAGTTTGGCAAGTTCGGTTTCTACGAAAGTATTCGCGATGAACTCTGAAAAGCGTAAGGCCTTGCATATAGCAGCAGTTTTCGCCAATAACTTCACTAACCACCTATTTCACATAGCAGATGAGATTTTACGCTCGAAAGAAATTTCCTTTGAAATTATTCGTCCTTTATTAGAAAAGACAGCAGAAAAAATTAAAACCGAGACACCTTTAAATGCTCAAACAGGTCCTGCCGTTAGAAACGATCGAAAAGTAATCGATAATCATTTAGAGTACTTAAAGTCGAACGAAGAATACAGAGAAATTTATCATATTATGACAGAGAGTATCTATAACAACCAAAAGAAAAAATAAGATGCCCAACCTAAAAGCAAAACTAAAACCAATTAGCGCCTTCATGCTTGATGTTGATGGAGTTTTAACAGATGGAATGGTGATTACCTTGCCAGATGGAGATCAGGTTAGACGAATGAACATTAAGGACGGCTACGCGCTACAACATGCGGTAAAAAAGGGCTATCATATTTCCATCATCAGTGGAGGAACTTCGGAAAGTGTTCGAAAGCGATTAAATGGTCTAGGAATTACTGAAGTGAATCTTGGGTGTAAGAACAAAATCGAAGTCTATGAAAAACTAAAAGAAAAATTTGGTTTAGATAAAGAGCAAATTCTTTATATGGGCGACGACATTCCCGACTATAAAGTAATGAAGCAAGTTGGTTTTGCAGCTTGCCCCAACGATGCTGCAACTGAAATTAAATCGATAGCTCATTATATTTCGCCTAAAAAAGGCGGCGAAGGTTGTGTAAGAGATTTAATTGAACAGGTATTAAAATTACACGGAAAATGGTTCGACGATGATAGTTTTGAGTGGTAAAAAAAACTAATTACAAATGATTTAATTAACAATTACGAATGTCAATCGAAGGTAGAGAATTAATGAATTGAAAGTTACAGCTAATCTTTCATAAGCATGAAGTGTTAATCCTATTATTGCTTTTATACCAATATTCTTTCAAAATGCTACATATAAATCATTCAGAAATGAAATTGGTATCAGTAAAGGATGAACCAAACCATTTAAAACTCAGCTGGTGAATTTGGAAGTGGCAAGTTAATGGTTCAGTAACGCAATTTATCAACTTTGTATTACTGTTAAAATGCTAATCAGAGTATAGTGAATGAATTACAAGAGGAGAGTGTTTATTGGGAAATTTTCAATTCAACCGACTTAATTTGAGCCTAAACTCATCTATATAAAAAGAGGCTTTATCTTCGTTCTGAATAAACACCACTAATCTATCTCGACTGCTTTTTACAGAGGGCAATAGTACTTGATATTCATAGCTTTCCCATTGATTGTATTCTGCTTCTGGCACCTCATTCATTAAAAACCAATAGGAGTAATATTCTTGATCTAAGCTATCTTTTAAGATAACAACTAACTTTGCATTTTCCGAGGAATTTAAGTCCAGTTCTAGGCGTTTTAAGCTAATGTTTAAATAGTTTCCTTTTACATCTGCTACACTTTTATCTAAAATCGTTTCAAAAGATAAATTGTACTGCCTCCCATTAAAGTCTGCAACGCTTACTCCTGAAACTGAATCAATATATTTTTGAACATAAGCATTATTCTTGATATCGATGAGCGTATCTATACTTGTGATCAGCTGTGCTCTATAGGGTAATAAATCTCTATTGCCTCCTATTCTTACTTGTTCAACCTCAGTTGCTAAAAAGGTAGCTCTGTATTTCTTAAAAGTCATGTCCCAAGAAGAAATTAAGTTTTCTTTGTACTGATAGGTCTGAACAAGGTTGAGCCCGATAAAGGCTATAGCAAGGAAAACCACAGCTGTTCTAGCCCATCTTGCTTTTATTTCATGAAGCATGAATGCAAATAAGAAGGCCAAAAGGGCATAAAAATCTACAAAAGGACGCTGACCAAATGAAGACCCATAAAACCAATTCCACCATGAAGCAGTAAGGTAGATAAGTAGTAAGATAAAAGCAAAAAGAAAGAAAAAGGAACTTTTGCTGCTCTTGTATAAAAAATAGAATCCTAAGCATGAAAGCAAAGCCATTGGCGTATAAATAAACCATCCCTTACGAAAGCCAAATAATACTTCATAGAATTGAGGGTTACCAAAATAAAAACCTTCTTCTCCATAACTCCATAAAATCCAATTTCCAGTTTGAACATACCACAAGAAGGCTTGAATTCCGATCATGAAAAAAGCAATCAGTAAAGCAATCCCGTATTGATGCCATTTAAGCTTCTGAATACTTTGATACAACTTTGTTGTGCTTCCTGCTAGAAAAGGAAGTAACATGAGAATTATACCATTAATAGGTCTGATTAGTACCACCAAAGCAAAAAAGA
>JAESST010000021.1 GCA_016763995.1 Flavobacteriales bacterium
CGAAATGTACTCGGATCGGATCACTACCTCAGGTTGAGTCTGAACTTCCATCTGACCAATTATAGTTATTGAATTTTAGGTCTTTAGCCAAAATAATAGAGTCTCCAAAACAGATGGTCGTATCTTCTCCTAGTTCTAAGCCAATTTCAGGATAATAAGAGATCATAACTGTATCCATTAAGGTGTCACAAGCAGAAACTACCTGTAGCCAATAATTACCAGGATTTCCAACTTGAATATTTTTAGAAACTGCTCCTGTCGACCATAAATAAGAATCAAAATTAGAGCTTGCATTGCCCAATGTGATAATCTCCTTTTGACAAAGAATCGTGTCGTTGTCCAGTTTATACGAGCCTCTGTCTTTTGTGAATTCGCAATAAGAAGAAATAATAGTATTAGAGACAGGAATTAAATTGATTGCTATATCCTCGGAAAAGTAGTTAGTGTTAAGGGTCGTAGTTAACAAAACACTTGATGGACTGCTTAAATTAGTCAGTTGAGTTGGAGGAGGAAAAGAATTGGTATTGCAGTTAATACTAGTTAAGGAGTCAGTCAATTTCCCAATAATTGTATTGTTAAAAAGCACTCCATTATCTTCTCCAGAAAAGAGAATATTTTCATTTTGATCTTCAGTTATATCTATAGCACTTAAACCGGATAGAATTCCTGTAGAATTAAATGTTTTGAGGTACACAAAACTCCCATCTATGGGATTAATTTCCACAAAAGCAGCTTTTGTGGAGGAGTTGATAGATCCACTAAAGACAATATTGCCATTTCTGCGGAGTATTCCTTTTTTTGAGTTATGGAAAAAATTATTGTCACTGTTTAGAAACCCATTTGTGTTCCACGCTTGATTTCGACTCCCATCTTTTCTAATAAGGAATACTTGTGATATTAGAGAATTAAATCGGAGTAATACAAAACCTGAATCGGTCTCAATAGGGTCTGTAATTTGATTTTGTGACGTAAAATAGCTATTACACCATTCAATGTTTCCTAAGTTGTTTATTTTACACAACCTATTTGAAACTAAAAAAATAGCTCCATTGTCATTCGTGGCTGACATGTTTCTTAGGGTTTTAGAATCAGAGTTGTAATGTTGAGCCCAAATGACAGATCCATCATTCTTTGTTCTTAAAATGGATACTTTATACTCATTAAAATTTGTTGAAGTATGGTTGTGAATGAAATAAATAAGATAATCTCCATTTGCGGCAATAGAAGAAGAGGATACGGATGCACCAATAGTTGGGGTAGAAAGAATCTTTTTAGAATAAATTAGGTTCCCATTTCCATCTAGTTTAACGAGGACAGGAAAGAATGTCCTATTGGTATTTATTAGGGTATCAATGTTAGCAGTTAGTAAGATATTCCTATTGGAGTCAATGTGAAGTTTAATAAGACTGATAGAGTTAAAGTCGTTTGTTATTTCTTTAGACCAAATCTCGTCTCCGCATTTGTTGTACTTTCTGATAAATATTTTATTCTTAATTGTAGAAGGAAAAAAATTTAGGGAATAGCCTGCTACAGCATAATTTCCATTTTCCATTGCTTCAATCTGTATATTGGAAAATTGGTTTGCAATGGACGTTGTTGGTTTTATATAATAGTCTTGAGAGTATCCAACTAATGTTAGAAAGAGAAGAGCAAAGCATATAGCAAAATGTTTCATACATTGGTAGACGAGTATAGTCTCCCAATGGTTCTTTGTATTGTTTAATTTAATGGAATAATTTATCGAACTAGAGTAACATTTCCTTTTAAAACTTCTTGTTTTCCGTTTTACAAGCTTAATTTAATAATGTAATTATACACTCCTTCTTGTGCTCTTATATTGGATGTGTTTTTCCCATTCCATGCAGTATTGTTACTATTGAAAATAAGTTCGCCCCACCTGTTATAGATTTTTGTTTCAAATTTTTCAATGTCTTTCCCGAAAGGTATAAAAGTATCATTAGTTCCATCATTGTTAGGACTGAAAATGTTGGGAGCAAAGTATTCGGAAAGCAAAATGTTAATTTGAAAGGCAGTACTTTGAAGGCATCCATTTGATGTTAAAAGGCTTAAGCTTCCATTGAAAATTCCGCTAGTTGGATAGATATATACAATGGAATCTACAAAGGCAGAATCACCGTTTCCAAAATCCCAAATAGGATTTGATCCACTTAACGTTAGATTTTTGAATTGGATTGAATCTCCTGAGTAAGCGATAGTTTCTGAAATAGAATAGAGTATATTCAAAGGAGGGTGAAAGCTTACAAGAATAGAATCGCGTAAAGCATCACATTGATTGCTAGTTTCGACCCAATATAAATTACTATCTGTAACAGTAATGCTTGGGCTTGTTTCTCCGGTAGACCAAGTATAGTTTAATAAATTTCCAGGGTTTAAAATTAGATTCTCTCCTTCACAAATTATTGTATCTTCTATTAAAACCGGTGGATCTATAGAAAGAACATTAGTTACTGTAATTGAATCGCTAACAGGGCCACAATCAGTTTGTGTCTCTAACCAATAAATTCCTGGCAAAGACACTACAATAGAAGGAGTAGTATCTCCGGTAGACCATAAATAATTTGAAAGGTTTCTTGAAATACCTAGCGTTAAGGACTTTCCTTTACAAATGCTTGTATCGGCTCCTAAATCTAATCCAATATTTGGATAATAATATACTCTTATCGTATCTGAAGAGGTATTACAGGAATCACTAGCTCTTAACCAATATTCTCCCGCTGTATTAACAGCCAGTACTTTATTAGTGGAACTATCTGACCATTTAAAGGTGTCGTAAGGGGAACTAAGAGAACCCAAAAGAATTGATTGTTTTGGACATAGTATGGTATCTCGACCTAAGTTAATTGGGGGCAGTTTTGAGCTAAAGGAAACTTTTATACTGTCTCTATGAGAAATACATATTGTTATATCTTCAACCCAATAATCTCCTGGAGTTTTTACAATAATGGTGTCGCTTGTTTCGCCCGTTGACCAAAGGTAATCCAATTCAGTAGCTAAATTTTGACCTAAAATAACAGAGTCGCCACAAGCAGTTACGTCAGGTCCAAGATTAAATAACACATTAGGAGTATAACTTACATTTATAGAATCTATTAATGTGTCGCATGCAGAAATTACTTGAAGCCAATACGTTCCTGATTGATTAATTCCTATTGTTTTATTGTTGGACCCTGTTGACCATAAATAAGCGTCAAAATCGCTCGTATTATCACCTAATATTACAGACTGCCCAATGCATAAGGAGGTGTCTTTTCCTAAGTTGAGTATTCCTCTTGGTCTTGTGAACAAACATTCTTCTGTTTGCGATGAAATTGTATCAGTTGTAATTACAAAATTGTAATTTATGAATGTTATGCCAGTATTGTTGCTAGTAGTAACCGGATTAGGACCTACTATGCTCATTGAATATGGATCAACTATAGGGGTAACAAGTGTATCTTGACAAGAGATAGTTGATAAAGTATCATTTAATTTCCCTATTGCAACATGCTGTAAAATTCCTCGATTGTCAGGGCCTGCAAAGACAATTTCATGTTTACTATTTTCCGAAACATCGCTGGCAAAAATTCTGTTTATAATAGGGTTCTTAAAGTGATTGAATCGAACGATATTCCCTGTTCTATATTCTAATTCTAAGAAATTAGCTGTACCATTAAGTTGATTGCTTCCCGGAAATAGAATATTTCCATTTCTCCTACTTATCCCTTTGCTAGGGAAGAAATTCTGAAACCAATTTGTTACCCAATATAAACTTCCATCGTGATGTATTGAAAATGCACCACCTCTATTAATTCCTCCTAAGTAGTACCTTGCAAAGACATAACCTGAATCTGTTTCTATCGGACTAATTAGTGGGCTTAAGAAGTTATAATCATTTGCCCATTCAATTCCTCCTAAACTATCTATTTTAAAAATTGTATTAGCTGTTCTTGCAAGTGCACCATTATCAGAAGTTGCAAGCATCTTTTCCATAGATCCGTTTGTGAAATTAAAGTTCTTGGTCCACCTGATATTGCCGTTCGATCTTAACCTAGAAATGAATGTTTTGTCTGTGGTAGGGGACGAAGCCGTATCTTGATATTTCCCATAAATAAGGTAGTCATTATCTGA
>JAESST010000286.1 GCA_016763995.1 Flavobacteriales bacterium
ATGAAAGTTCTCGATTAATCTGATTCATCACACTTGCAGTCGTTCCATTTGAATAAGAAAAGGCTAAACTAGCTATTTGACTCCCTGAGAGAGAAGAATTGCCATTAGCGATACGCCATGTTCTTGAAGCTAGGCTACCAAAGCTACCGCCACCAGAACCTCCTCCTCCACCAGAATACCTTCTATTGGGGCTATGATCAATCCAATCATAATTACCGCCGCCGCCGGCTTCACTCCTATCTTGACCATTGCCGTCTCTTCCCCCATCTGGGTCGATAAAGGATAAGGGATTGTTGCTCATGGCCATATAGGGCGAATGATGCTGCTTGTAAGGGTCGGGGCTGAGCCAACCTCCTATTCGAGCATCGTATAAACGCAGTTCAAAGGCATTAAAGCCCGTTTCTGCATCTTCTGCTTGGCCTTGGTAACCTTGCTTGTAAAAGCTACTGGCTGTAATACTTCTGCCAGGCATTTTACTGCCGAAAGGGTAATAATCTTGCATGCTCAGTAATTCCACATCAGCATTTACTTTAGTTCCTCCAATGGTGACCCTGATATTGCCCAAATGATCGGTAAGTTGGTAGCGGCTCTTGCTAGTCCCCTTGCTGTAATAACCCAACTGAGTGGCTCCATATAATACATGCTCTATTTCCGTAATTTCCGTTTCCTCGCTTTTGTTGAGTATAGCCATCAAATTTCCACTAACATCTCGAAGATAATACTGCGTACTGCTTAGGTCGGAACCTCCAGTTTGAAAATTAGGGGTATACCCTCTTTTTAGTAAACGCTGCCCTCTTTCATCATAAAGTAAACTACTTTTAAGTGTTGTTTTTGCGCTATTACTGTAAATGCTCAACGGCATATTGGTGCTGTTGTAAGTTAAGTAGTTGTTTTCCTCTACATCACCAATCATTCTACCAGAAGCATCGTAAGTGTAGTTATCTAATCCTTGGTTGTCGATGTCTTCAGTAAAATTGCCCGCCGTAATTAAGTCGGTCACTTGAGTAAGGCGATTTTCTGAACGATTTAATGTTAATTGATCCATGTTGCGTGTAGTACCCGAAGTGCCGTAACCCTTTCGGTTAAGGGTAGCTAAGTTACCGTTTAAATCATAGCTAACGTCCCAAACTCGGTAATTTTGCACCATGCTTGGGCTAGGTCCATCATACTGGTTGGGTGCTAGCACTTGTCCTGTATTTTGAACACCCATAACAGTGGAAGGTATAGAACCAAATTTAGCACTTTCTAGGCGAAAACGCTCATCGTACTGAGGTACATACACCAATTGATCGCCTTCATAGTTGGGTGTGGCTGATGTGTTTACTTCACTTCTTGTACGCCAACGAACACTGTTAATAATACCGTTGTACTCGCTTGCTTGTATCACCAAAATAGGCTGCATGGTTTGCTCGTCAAATTCGAAATAGTGCTCCGAATAACTCTGAATGCCTGTTCCGTCTCTCACATAGTCGTTTCTAAAATAGTCGAGTGTCATTCCAAAAATATCTTGCGCAAAAGTGTCATGAGCACTTCCTGTTTCACCATCTTTCCCAGGATCCCTTGTTCCTAATACTGGATTATTGATGCTTTTTAAGCGCCCATTTATAGTATAGACATAATCAATTCCCTGCAACTTGTTTCCCAATTCTGTTCGTTTAAGCGCTCCATGTTGGTAATACTCGTAGTTAGCATGCACGGTAAAGCTGATGTCGTCTTCACTAGTTTCTACTGTTTTTAAACGCTCGTTGGCATCGTAACTGTAAAGGTGGATCAAACGTTCGCTCGGTAGGTCTTTCTGAAAATCCATAGTAGCAATGTTCCCAGCCTTGTTGTATGTGTAATGAAGGCTAAAGGCTTTGTTGAGCTCGTCAATTTCTTGCACGGTCCAGCTGATGCGTCCTCTTTGATCGTAACCGTACCATGTAGAACTTGAAGCATTACTAGTTTTTGTTACCCTTCCTTTTGAATACAGTTGCTCGTACCCGTAAAATCCACTCGGAAAATTGCTCCCATTAACAGAATAAGTTACGAAGTGCTGCTCGCTCAAAACATACGTATCGATAGCGTTAGTAGGTTCTGTTGCGGAATTTAACACTCCTCTTTCTTTTATTCTACCTAAATCGTCGTAAACGAGGTAAGAGAATTTCTGATTTGCCGCTTGCTCAGCTGTTCTCCAAAATTGGATTCGATGAAATTCATCGTAATAATATTCTACCGTTCCCTCATCTACCGAATGTTGTGTTTGTAGCTGACCATATTCGTTGTACGTGTATGACTGTTCTCCTGAAACTGTATGCGCCAACTCATTCACCAAACTATTTTCTTCAAATATTCCTTGAAAGTTCAGCCCTATTCCTCTGGCATGGGTTTGAAAGTAACTTAAATCGTTCAATACTTCATAGTACTGTGTATAATCTCCTAAGTAAGGTGCATAGAAAATGTCATCGTCAAACCTGAACCTTACCTTGTCGTAAACATTCAATAAGCTCTGGTCCATGATTCCTCGTATTGCCGTAGACCCTTGCAATACTCTTAATAAAAAGTTACAAGCACAATCCATGTTTAAGGAAATCAAATATTCAATAGAAGAAGTGGGTGCATCGTCTGCCACTTTATGGAACGATTCGTCGTAATTGGTGCTCAACAAGTCTACCGGTTCCCATAGTCCGCTGACTCTATTTCTGGCTTCGCTTAATAAGGTAATTTTAAAGGTGCCTTTTCGTTTTTTAATATCAAGGTCTACACAAGGAGTATTGGCTTCAGGAGTAGGCTCCTCTTCCCCCTCTCCTGAACCTTCGCCTCCACCCTCGCCTTCGCTAAAAGGGTTTCCACCGTTGAATAAGTCTGCTGAACCGACAATAATACCACCTACATTCACCGGATCCGGTCTTGTAGTACCCGTAGGTAATACACCGCTAATTCCAGGTTCCCATAGGCCTCCACTTGCTGTTCCAATAAAATTGCATCCCCCAGGATCGCAATTTGCTGAGGGCAAGGGTAAAATAGGCGTTAGTAGGTCTAAAGAGAATTTGAAATTTCCTTTATTTCCTGAAGTTAGATCATAGCTATCAAATGAAGTGCTTTCTAAAGATACAGTATTAAGCGAAGTAGTAGGACAAGCCCCTACCGCCGAGCCAATCGTTTCTATATCTTGTTCATAGGTTTTTGTAAGGCTGTTTGTTTTGGGTGTCCAACAGTTGACGTACTTTGGTGTGTATGTTTTTATTAATTGCTGTTTGTTGTTGTACTTATAGATGGTCCAACTGCTGTAATCGGTAGTTACTTCAACTTGCTGTAGCGGGAAAGCATTCTTAACAATGGGTGCCGAATTGTTATCTCCATCAACACCTCCCGGATCTTTTAAACAAGCGATGTAGGTGGCATCGAGCTCAAGCGATATTTTAAGAAAACGATCTTTATCAGAATACTCTCCTGTAAAAGTTATCACATGAGTGCTTGAAGCAATGCTGTAATCTGTGTTTTCAATCAGTTTTTTGCCAGTTAATAAATCTTCTAACACAAACTCGATCTCATTGTCTGCACTTTGACTGTTTAAGCAATAGAGAGAACCGTTCACAAAATCGAAATTTTTAATCAATCTCAAGCTGGCATTGCTATTGTTGGCAATGTGTACTTCTACAAAGCTCTTTTCCAATTGTGCCGGGTTGGCATATTGTATAGAATAGGTTTCCACTTGTGTGGAACAGGGCCCCATATCTATACCACTGTAGCACTGAGCAAGTATGTTGCCTTGCGTGTTAGCATAGCTTATTCTTGCTAAGCCTTCCTCATCCACACTGATGCTTTTATAGGCAGGCTCTTTTAAGCCTGTTAGCTGCTCTAGTTCGCGACCTAATTCCATAAAATAGACTTTCTTTACATGGCCACTGCCCATTTTTAAGTTTTCTCCTGCAGCACTGGTAGCTGCAGCTGCTCCTTGAATTTTATTAGAATAGATCACCTGCCGATAAGGAAAGGCACTAGCAGGCACATAAGCTTCTTGTGAATTACTGTTGCTATAATACCACCCTAGTTCGCCTTGCAAGGCACTTTGGCTTACTCCATTGGGGTTGAATTTTTCACCGGCCGCATTGCCATTGGTATGCGCCTTGTCAAAGTCTGCTATCCCAAAAGCATTGCCAGATGAATTTTTCATAAAGTTGCCCAAGTATTGATCGGTAGTACTAGTGTAGGAAACTCCTGGCAAGCTCTGAATGACTGGTCTACCAAATTCGTCAAATACGGCTTGCTGAACCACTACTCTACTGTTTTCCAAATCTTTGGATTGCACTTGCTGGGTTCTCCCCAACTTATCTTTGTACACCTGTACGTAAGAGATAATGTTCTCATCTTCATCGTACACTTTTTGAATGGTGTAATTTTTGTTGATTTGTGGAATATTTTGCCCGTATCCTTTGGCGATTGAACAGCAAACGATAATGGCTAATAAAGCGATGTTTTTTAATGATTGAATCATAACGTTTCTGTTTTTACTGTGCATAGTGAATGGTGCTTTCTTGAACTTTCTTTTCTCCTAGTTCTGTTTCTTGATAGCTTTCTATCACATTTCCGGCGGCATCGTAAACAAAGCGCGTATAAAAATTCTCGTTGTTCAGTACATGGGTCGGTAGCTGTCTTTTCTGATCGTAAATCGTTGCACTAACATTCGCATCAATGGGTTGTAGACGAAAATCATCGAAATAAGCGACTGTTCCTGAACTTCCATGATTCCAACTAAACACGGCTAATTTGTGCCCGTTACTTGGGGTCGTGAACCCTTCAGGAACATCCATTGTCAAACGAACTCGTGTCCAATCACCAACAGTGAGATTACTTGGATGACTCCTGTCTTTTCCTTTCCAGATACTAACAGGATTATTAGCACCATCTAAACCGGCTAAATACATCACCAATAATGACTGGTCTGGGCTATTGTTGTGCACCCAAATTACTGACTCATAGGTTTGCCCTGGAATTAAACCACGTTCAATCGTTTCCCCATTCACATTCCCTACTACCCGCTTTAAATCGCAACCCGGGCCCCATTGCTGCGTTCTAGTAACCTTCGCCATGTACTTTCCAGTATGGGGGGTAAAAATTCCTTCTGCTTCTTGCTGTAGCTCAGCTCGATACAATTCATGTTCAAAGTAGTTTTGTCCATTTTCACTCACAGTATACTCAAATCCACTGTGGAAGTAACTCTTATAGTTTGACCCACTTGCACCGGAAATGGGAAATTGGTATTTACCAGCATAGTTAGTCGCCCAGAAGTTACCGATCAGGTCTCGTCCTTCTACCAATTGATTGTTTTCATTGAACAAGGTTCCATGTTGTTGAAGTTGCCAATTGCTTGTGGTGGTGGTGCCATCACTTTTAAAAGTTTTGGCAGGATACCATTGCCCATCGGTAACTGTTGAAAATTGGTAAGAACCACTACCATCCAATTTTCTCAATTGGTTCTCTTTTGTCCACTCCGTATAGCCTTCATCCGTGGGTAATTGCCCGTTTTTGAATTCGTAAGCTGGCCCAAGAATGTTTTTATTGTTTGCATTCTCATATTTGGGTCCCATTTCAGCCTGATTGGTGTATGCCATGCTAGAAGTGAGGGTATAAGAATGTTCTACCGATGAACCTAAGTTTTCTACTATTTTTGTTTCTTTTGGGGTGCCAGTATAGGAATCAAGGTCGTTGTAATGAATTTCACTAATGGCATCGCCTTTTTCGGTACGAATACTTTTTAAATAGCTGTGTTTTTCTTCATGCAAGTAAACACGATCAATCGTCAGTTGATTATAATCGCTTGTTGCCTCTGTTATATCAAAATGCTTGTAAAACATTTCTTTAATGCTTCCACTCGGCGACTGCGCATAATTGTATCGTTTAGTGCTAATGACATCTCCAGAACGATCGCGTGTTCTCACTTTTAATAACCTGCCGGCACTGGTAATGTCAGAATGTGAGACTTTAACAAATTCCTTAATTTCTACACGATTGCCTGAATTCACCTTTATGCCCTTTAAATGTGAGGTTTTAAATTTATCGGGTTGGTTGTCAAAAGTGTATTCTGTAAGCCCAATTTCTGTCCGATCGTTTGCTCCATTTAAGTTTTCGTCTCCCAAAGGCCTCACCAATACGGTTTTGTATCTTACCACTGATGGTGGTGCAATACGGTCTGAAATATGTTTGGAAATTTTAGGTTGATTATTTTCATAAGTCACATAATACTTGTTGGGCTCTGCGCCAATATATCCGGTATGGTAGTCAAAAGAGAGTGCATATTCTTGATTGAGGTCAGGTTCTATTAGTTTAAGTTGTTTTACTCGTAAACCTCCTCCCCAAGCGGAGTCAATACTTATGCCATTTGTTGGCGACTGTGTTGCGCTATAAGCAGCATGCAGTGGTTTTACAGCAAAGTTGCTTTCTTTTACATTGTGTGTGTAAAATGTTCCTCGATAAACGTCAGACTCATATTCTACTTCTAATTCGCCACCAAGTGGAGTGGTGATCTTTTTTAATGACCAAGCATCTACATAGCCTTGAGTCAAGTCAGTTAAATAATCCTTATAATAAATATCATTTAGAGCATCATATTTTCGATAAAACCCAAAATAGTCTTTAAACAAACAACTGTAATCAGGATTTTTAGCAAAGAATTGTACTCAAAACTGAAAGCCGGGGATGAGGGCTTGTAAATGCTTTGATTGCCGTACCCATTCAAGTAGACTCCTTGCAAGCTTAGCTTTCCTCCCAATACAGTATTGCTTGAATTAGTCACCGTAGCAGTTTGATACATAAGGGTTGAACTACTGGGAAAATCTTCGCTCAGTATGTTGCTGATGGTATTATTAATATTATTTGGAACACCTCTCGCCAATGAGTAATCATAATCGAAACCAACACTTTGCAAAGTAAAATCATCAATATCTACAGCATTACTCTGCGCCGATATATAATCAGTTGTATGCAATACATCGTTATTGTTGGTAAGTGTCGCCAATTGAGGAAAATCACTATCCGTTAATGGTGATATACTTTGAAAGAACGAATTGACATCTTCATTGTCTAACAGGACAATGTTCTTCAATCTCAATAGGGGTATAATTCCACCAGAGGTGTTACTATGATTGTCTTTTCTTACTTCTTTAATGAAGAGTGCTGTTTGTGTAGCGGTTTCAATAGAATGTGGATAAAAAATATCTTCTTCTATTACCTGCAATGAAGCCTGAGCATCAACAACATAAGCTTTATTGTAAGTATAAGCTCCGGGAATTTCACGATAGCTTTGATCTTCTTCATACCCATAGTATGGATAGTTTCTGCTGTAAGGGTTGTTTTTCTTGCTCCATTGCTTGTAATTTATTCTGATCCAATACCCCTTGTCATTTTCATCAACTACATTTACTGGAGTATTGTCTTCATAGTTTGGCCCAGTAATCGCCGTTAACTTCCAACTGTTAGCATATCTATCGTTTATAATATAGTCAACACCACCTGTAGAGCCCCAAATAACCACATCTCTGCTTGTTTTTTTCTGGGTATACACCGGCAGGGAATAGTGGTATACCATTCCGTTGGGTAGTGTCACTCGAAAAGCACCTATACCGTCTGGGTCAAATTCTGTTACATTATCTCTTTCACATTCATTTACTACTGCTTCGATGAGTTCATAATCTATAAAACCTGGAATCGGTGTTCCATGATAATGCTCATAAATTTCTTGGTTGGTAAAATATTCTACATACTTACTCACTGCGCTTCGTTGCCGCTCATCTATTATAGCAGGGTCGTAACTTCCTCCGAATTGATAGGTAGTAAATACATTGTCCCAAGGCTTTTTTAAGGCATCGTCCCATTCTGTTAAATAACCACTCCATGAGTAATTAGTCCCACTATACTGGATGTTGGGTAGAACATTGTCCGATGAGTTCACATCATAATACGGTACAGAAACATTTGCTAAACCATCTGCTTTAAATCTGAACTGTGCTTTTTTGGTGAAAGCTTTGTAATTTGTACTACTAGGATCTCCATAAAAGAAATCTGTTTCTGATTTTTCAAACAAATTCGCATAATCAAACAAGTAAGGCCTTATTTCTCCTCCTATACCTGGACCACTTACGTAATATCGATCATAGTCAGGTCCTTCAAACGCTCCACTGCCATAATTCATACTTCTCTTGCTCGCAAATACATCCATACGGATGTCAGTTGTTTCATGATTGATGTTGGTAGGCATATTATAAAAGTGTAGTGGGCCGTAATAGGAGAAGTTAGTTGGACTTTGCACATGTTTCGTGGTTTGAAATTGCTTCCCGTTCCAATCATCTGGAATTCCGCTTACTTCACGTTTTATTTCTCCTAGAGGTAAATTCCAACCCAAACCGACCCAACTTGCTTCTTGCTCTACCGAAATGCCAGCATAATATCCAACGTTTAAAGGGAAAGCTTCTCCATTGGGGCCGCTTACCACCATTAAAGGAATGTTGTAGTTAAAATCTCCTGTAGATAAATCTACATGGTTCTGCAAACTTGAAGCAATAGGACTGCTTTGAGACATCAGTTGACTAGAATTCAACAGCAAATAAATCACTGTCATAATAATTACTTTATACTTCATATTTCGATGTTTTAATACTCGAGGTAGTTGCAATATTTCTACACTAGAATAAGCTAATACTTCAGGAACAAATTTGATATTCATTTTTCGAAATTAAAACAGGTACTTA